>CBETPM010000025.1:0-8245 GCA_965538135.1 Candidatus Bathyarchaeota archaeon | reverse complement strand
GGGCCTGCTTTCCATGCTTCTATTGCAGCTTTTAACTCTGAATGTTGCTCGGCGTACTGTTCTAATGGAATTCTGTTTAGCGTGGCGTCTATGGCTTGTCTAAAGGCTTTGGCTCCAGCCTTCGGTCCCATGGGGTGAGCGTGTATGGCACCGCCTGCACCGATTGCTATGTCTGTTCCTAAATCGGTTATTAGTTGTGGGACGTGAAGCTGAGTTATTCCTCCGGAGGGCATTGGTAACGTGGGCTTAATGTGGTGCATGGGAAACAGCATTGTTCTGCCCGTTTTCAAGTATTTTTCCTTGAGGAAGAATGGTTGTTTTCCGTATGGCGCTGGATAGACAAGTATGTCGGCTCCGGCAAGTCTTGGTAGTTTTGCTAAGGTTAGGTGTGAAGTTATTCCTGACTCCGCGTCCTCGTATATGGCTCCTGCAAAATCCATGTGACCTAAAATAGGAACTTTTATGCTCGGGTCCTCAGCTAAAGCCTTTAAAACGCCAATGCCTGTTACAAGGTGGTTAATCATTATGGCGTTTGCTCCAAGCTTTATTACCTTCTCAGCGAACTCGAAGATTTTGGGCGAGTCTGCAGTCACATTTATGGTGTACATCTTTTTTTCACCTGTTTCCTCAGCGGCTTTATCGACAACTTCCATATACTTTACTATTCTATCTTCCACGGTGTTGAAGGGAGCGTTTGCCAAAAGCTCATCATCTTTGACGAAGTCCGCTCCTCCTACAAGGGCTTCATAAGCAAGTTTCGCTCCTACCTCAGGCGGGTATCCAGTGCAAGGCTTTATCATGTTGTTAAGTAAAGGCCTTTTCTCGATTTTTAGATATCCTCTTAATCCTTGAACTCCAAACTTTGGTCCTTTAAACATTTCAAGGTAACCTTTTGGAAAATTTAGATCTACGAGTTTAAGCTTTCCAGCCATAGAGATATTACCAATAACAGTTGTCAGTAGCATTGAAATTTCATTCATGAAATTTTCGTAGGGATAAGCTATCTGAACAATGTATCTTCGCAGTTCAACATCATCTGGAACTTCATACTCGAAATCTGGAACTTCGTTTATGGCTATTACTCTAGCTATATGCCTTTTTCTAAGCTCAATGGTTTCGCCAGGCACTCTTATCCATGTTCCAGTGCTTTGCTCAATTGCAACAGCCATAGCAATTTTGTCAATTGGCCAGCTGCGCGGAACAGCGGCATAATAAGTGGCTATTACATATTTTTCATTGTCTATTCCTTCCGGAAGGGTTAATGGAAGAGCTTTAAAATCTTCTTCAAACATGAAACACACCTTCATTCAAGATTACGTGGACTTTTCCGAATATAAAGAATATGTGCTATGTGTCAGCAGCCTTTTTTCCAAACTCTTCGAAGCTTACAATTTTTTCGAGCTTTTTCCTTTTACGCATCATATGGAGAACTTTTCCTGTAAAATTGATTCTTCCGCTGGGCTTGCCGACAGCAAGTAAAGCTACAACGCGGTATCTTTCAGGAATTTTTAGAAGCGCTCTAACTTCATTTTCGTTGAAGCTGCCAACCCAGCATGTTCCTAAGCCTTCGCTTGTAGCTGTCAAAACCATGTTTTGCATGGCTATGGCTACGTCAACCATGAACCATTTTGGAGAAGCCTGCTGGTCGCCGCACCCCACAATTACTACTGGCGACTTAGCGAGGAATTTAGCCCCTCTAACCTTTGCAAGTTTTTTCCGCTTTTCTTTATTCCTCACAACTATGAAGTGCCAAGGCTGAATGTTGCTTGCCGAAGGTGCTAATCTCCCAGCTTCAAGAATTTTCATAAGTTTTTCTTCTGGTATTGGTGTTGGCTCATAAGCGCGGATGGAACGCCTCTTCCGAACGGCTTCAAAAACCTCCATAACAAACGACCTCCAACCTAAGCTCAATCAGCACCTACGTTAAGTCTACGGTACATTGCCCTATTATTCTTGTAGATGCTTTTAAATTCCCGGAATATTTTTTCATAAGCTGTAACATTTTTCCGATAAGGCTTAAAGACAGCATCAATTTTAACCAGATTTTCTGCATCTTCAAAGGATTTTTGGTAGCCCAACGCGATCATGGCGATTATAGCTGCCCCTCTGGCGCCAGCTTCTTTGGGATCACAAACCCTATTGATACTTCTGTTCAAAACATCTGCGAATATCTGACACCACACGTCTGATAGGGCTCCGCCACCAATAATATTTACGTTTTCAGCCTTTCCAGCCAACTTTTCCATGTAAACTAAAGCCCACTTTAAATTCAATGCGACCCCCTCAAGCACCGCGCGGATCATGTGCTCTCTGGAGTGTTCAAGGCTTAAATTGTAGAAGCCTCCCCTTACTGTTGGGTCATCAAGGGGTGTCCTTTCGCCGAAAAGCCATGGCGTAAATATCAAACCGTTTGCGCCTGGATTAATTTTCGCGGCAATTTCATCAAAAACTTTGTAGATTTCTCCTTGGATTTGCCTATCTTTAAATAAATTGTTTTTAAGCCAGTCTAAACATGCTCCGGCTGTTTCTTGTTCTGCAACGCATAGGTACATGTCTGGGTTCGCGCTGCAAATGCTTCCGATGTAGTGGAACAAATCTTTCTTTCTTTGGGAGAGATGACAACCTAACCAACTGCTTGTTCCAACATAAGCATGTATTTTCTTCTCTTTGACGGCGCCCGAGCCTATGGCCGCTGAGGCTACATCTCCCGCTCCGACAACCACTGGTATTCCTTCACATAATCCCATTTCAGAAGCGGCTTCAAGCGTGAGCTTTCCAGCAATGTCGGTTGCCTTTCTTATCTCCGGAAGTTTAGACCTATCGATTCCATACTTTTTAAGGATGGTGTCCGACCAGCCGAATTTTCCCTTTCTTGTGTCCATCATCCACCAAATGTTTGCACAGTCCCTGCTTGTCACAAAGTTTCCAGTGCACTTATACACGAGATAGTCCTTGCAGTCAAGAATCTTATATGTTTCAGCGTAGGTTTTAGGCTGTTTCTCCTTTAACCACAATATTTTGCATATTGGGTCTTTTCCTACATGCCCGTAGATTCCACCTGTTATCCTCAGAAACGTTAGAAGAGAGAATAAATTGTATCCTGCAATCTTTATCAACCCTTCACTCATTTTTTCGGCTTGCTTTTTCGCTCTTGTATCAAGCCATATCATGCACGGCATCAATGGTTCGCCGTCGCTCTTAATGGGTAAGGTTCCAGACATTTGTGTTGTAAAAATGATTGCTAATATGTCGGAGGGGTTAACATTTGTCTCTCGGATTATTTTATTTGTGGTTTTTGTGACGGCGTCCCACCAGTCTGATGGCTGTTGTTCAGCACATCCTGTCTGTGGATAAAATACAGGATATTCGGCTGATGCGTGCGCGACTATTTCGCCTTTTAAATTTAAGAGTACAGCCTTATTGCTTGTGGTTCCGGTGTCGTGGGCGATTATATATTTTTCCTTCAACTTTCAAGACGCCTTAGCCAGCGATTCTAAACTCAGCTTTTTGACATTACCCTTATCGTCTATATGCTCAACGAGAATGGGCAAGCCCACTGTAGCACCTATCTTTATCTTCTCCTTTGCAAGCATGAATAATTCAATCGGGTTTACAGCAGCTTCAGGTGGAAAAACTCCCTTCAGCTTTATCTTACTAAGAGCCATGAGCATTGTGCCCAAAGCAGCCGGTACGCCTGTTCCTTCGCGCATCCCCATCCCCCTAGAAGACATGGAAAACACATAAGTGCTTGGGCGTTTTGACCTACTTCCTTTAACAACTATTTTTAGGCAACCCATGGGCTCCGTTATTCCCGCTTCTTTCAAAAGCTTCGATCTTTGTTGAAGTGCAAATGCCACGGCAAATTCGATTGGCGCTATCTTCTGACCATTAACTTCAATGGGTTCCTCGCTTGTCATTCCAAGACGGACAATACCTTTAATAAGTTCAGCATAAGCTGGAGGCAGCACTAAACCCAGGTTTGTGACACGTTTAACCCCTTTAATATACTTCGGGAGAGTTATAGTCTCTGGATGTGGATAAGCGTAAACTCTATAGGTTCCAACATCTGGGAATTCAACATCTTCCTCAAGGTTTTTTCCGCTTTCCTCAAGAACCTTAACAACCTTAAATTTTCCATCAATAAAAACCGGGACGGGTATTAACATAGAATGTATTCTATGTTTAACGACTGCTGGCCCTTCAGTTTCCTCTCCCCCATGAGCATGGTAAATATCCACAGATTCAACTTCATCGAGAAGCAGGTCAGCACAGAACTTAACCAGAACATTTGCAACTCCAGGGGAGCTTCCCATACCGATAAGAGCTGAAATTCCAGCTTTTTTTGCTTCAACATCCATTTTTAAAAGCGCTTCCGTTGCATCAACGTCATCACATATATCCACATGGTTTACTCCTGCCTCAATAGAAGCTTTTAAAACAATGGGTGCAAACTTGTAAAATGGACCTACACAACTCAGCAACACATCAGATCCCTTAATAACATTCTGCAATTTCTTTGAATCTGTGACATCAACTTTTACGGCTGAAACATATTCAGCGTCAATTTCCGAAGCCAATTTTTTTGCTTTTTCAAATGCAACGTCGCCGATGACAACTTCGGAAAATAAGCCGCTTGAGGCGAGAATTCTGACAGCCATGCTACCAATTGTTCCAGCGCCTCCTAAAACAGTAACCCGCATAATTCGCTTAGCCTCCAGAAATTTTGTTTCAATTTAATGTTATTTAGCATTTGTGGCGATGACAAACGGCAACGCATATTAGCACAGAAATAAAAATAAAGAACTATGAGTGGAAAGCCAGAGTTTTCCTCTTACCGTTGGGTTGTCCTATTTACGTATATGATTGTGGCTGTTGTTTCGCAAATACTCTGGCTGAACTTCGCTCCAATAACAACCCCAATAGTAACAACAATCTTTAAAGTAACAGAGTCGGAAGTCGGACTCTTATCAATGGTTTGGCCTCTTGTTTTCATACCTGTCTCCATTCCCGCAGGAATACTCATCGACAAAAAAGGCTTCAAGTTCGGAGTTTCGATAGGCGCTTTAGTAATGGCTTGTTTTGCTATTCTGCGAATCTTCTCCTTTGAAGATTTTACGTTGCTCCTCCTCTTTCAGTCATGCGCAGCCCTTGGACAACCATTCGTTTTTAATGCTATATCAAAGCTTGTTACATTATGGTTTCCCTTTGAAGAACGCGCTCTAGCAACTGGAATCGGAATAATGGGACAATACATTGGCATGATAATTGCTTTAACGCTTACTCCATTCCTGGTCTCAACGCCACAAACAGCCTTGCTGACAAACATGCTTATAATTTATGCAGCTATATCTGTAGGTGGAGCTGTTCTCTTTATAACCTTGGCTAAAGAAAAACCTAAGCTCTCATCGACGACAGCCCATGAAGAGGTCAAAGCTTCTATTTCGTTCAAAGACATTGGAAAATTCTTTTTTAAAAGAGATTTCATAATTCTTGAGGCATTATTCTTCATAGGGGTTGGTCTTTTCACAGCATTACTTACATGGCTAGAAGCCATGCTTGTTGCAAGAGGAATCACCGTTACAGATGCCGGACTAATTGGCGGAATAACGATCATTGGCGGAATATTCGGGTCCCTTGTCATTCCCGGGCTGTCAGATAAGGCTGCGCGTAGAAAGCCCTTTATACTAATGGATTTGGCTGTGGCTGCGGCTGTGCTATTTGCTCTAGCTGAAAGCAATAATTTTGCATTTTTGGTTACTGTTGGTTTCCTTCTAGGATTTTTCCTAATGTCAGCGTTGCCTATAGGATTAGAAATGGCAGCGGAAATTGTTGGTTCCTCATTAGCGGGAAGCGCTTCAAGCTTGTTATGGCTTTTCTCTCAAGCTGGTTCTGTGGTCTTCATATTGTTAATGGATACTATTAGATCTGCCACGGAAAACCTTTACCCATCGAACCCATACTACGTGTCAGTGATATTTATACTTGCATTTGACATCGTTGCCCTTACGCTATGCTTGATGCTTGGGGAAACTGGCAAAAGCGAAAAAGCACCAGTTAAATTCTAAAAATTTTAAATCTGCTCTTAATGGCTTCTAAGTCTGCTTTCCCTACTTTGGTCAGCAACTTTTTCTTCAAAGCTTCCCAGGTGAAAGCTTCTCTTCCAGCGAGCAAAGAAGCTACAAGCTGAACCTTAGCAGCCTCTTCAACCATCCTGTTTAATAAACACGCCTCCTCAATCGTTGAGCCAACCGTTAAAATGCCATGATTTTCTAAAATAACAGCGTTAAAATTCATAATGGCCTTTTGAACAGCCTCGGCAAGCTTCTTTGAACCAGGCATCTCAAAGGGAACTATTGGAACCCCGTTGGGAATGTATAAGAACATCTCAACCTGCAATGGGATTATTTCTATTCCTGCTATTCCAAAAGCTGTTGCCAAAGGAGCATGTGAGTGAACAATTCCTTGAACATCATTCCTAACAGTATAAATCGCGGTATGCAAAGGAGTTTCTATCGAAGGAGCCAGTTCCCCTTTAATCCTATTTCCATCCATGTCAACGACAATAAAGTCCTCAGCTTTCAAAAATCCCATAGAAACACCAGAAGGTTTAATCAGTATTCTGTCAGTGCCCGAGATTCTTGCGCTAATATTCCCCTCAGTCCCAACCACAAGACCATAATCATGCAATCTCCTACAAACTTTAACCATTCTATTCCTCAAACTATGGATAACATCTTTACCCATCTAATAGCGCCCCCTTAATCCAGGTGTAGCAATAAATCCTTTTAAACCTTACAATGTTAAATAGGGTTATGCTGGTTACTAATAACGGAAAAGGCAAAAGAATCCTTCAGAATGTTTGGAAACAGAAAAAGAAGGGGTTTGC
The DNA here is from genome assembly GCA_965538135.1 of Candidatus Bathyarchaeota archaeon. Lineage (GTDB taxonomy): Archaea > Thermoproteota > Bathyarchaeia > Bathyarchaeales > Bathycorpusculaceae > PIXZ01. Next base: position 1,359 of record CBETPM010000025.1, on the reverse strand, counting down.
GGGAGATTTATTCACATTGTGGTGTTCAAACTTGCCCCTAGGCACTTACTTCTATTACACTGGGTTTTACCTGAGAATTAGTGTATTGTTGCTTAAAGATACATGAAGTTATCAGTTTTGTAGTAAACCTTTTTATATTTGGCTGTTCAATGTAGAGAAGTCACAAAGGGTTCATGCGTGTATTAGAAGCTTTTGAGGCTTTTGAAATTTGCATGTAAAGTTTTGTGATTTGAGGAATGAAAGAAATGCAAATAGAATGTTTCAAAGATTTACCGTTAAGCAATGAAGTTATGAATGGTATTGAAGAGCTTGGGTTTAACGACCTTTTTCCAATTCAAGCTCAAGCAATAATTCCATTACTGGAAGGTAAGGATGTTATTGGACAGGCGCAGACTGGAACAGGTAAGACGGCTGCTTTCGGAATTCCGCTTGTAGAACGTATAGATTTCAGAAGCAAGGATGTTCAAGGCTTAGTTTTAGAACCAACCCGCGAACTTGCAGTTCAAGTTGCAGATCACATAAGTCGAATATGCAAGTATACCCCTTTCAAGATCCTGCCAATCTACGGTGGAGCACCTATCCAAAAACAAATAGCTATGCTGAAAAATGGTGTTCATATTGTTGTAGGCACGCCTGGACGTATAATAGACCATGCTAAGCGAGGGACATTGAATCTGACAGGTGTGAAAGTTGTTGTTCTTGACGAGGCTGACAGAATGCTTGACATGGGATTCATAGAAGATGTTGAGTATATAATTTCAAAGCTTCCAGCAGACAGACAGACAAGCCTTTTTTCTGCAACAATAGACCAAGCAGTAATGAGCATATGCGACAAATATATGAAAAATCCTGAAAAAATACTTGTAAGCAAGGATGAGATAGCCCTTACCCAAATAAGCCAGTATTACATGCCTGTAAATCCTAAAAACAAGTTTCAGGTTTTATGCAGTATTTTAGAAGAAAACCATATTAAACGAGCTATTATATTCTGCAAAACACGTAAAGGAACAAGCAGGCTTGCAAACAGATTAAGACTGAAAGGATACGACGCAAAACCTCTTCACGGCGGCTTTACCCAACCGCAAAGAGACTCTGCTCTTAATTCTTTTAGAAAAGGAAAAATCAAATTGCTTGTTGCCACGGATGTGGCTGCAAGAGGTCTGGATATCCAAGATGTAACTCACATAATAAACTATGACATCCCATTAGACGCGCTAGTTTATTTTCACAGAATTGGAAGAACCGCTAGAATGGGACGTGAAGGAACCGCCATAACCCTCGTGAGCTATAGAGAGAAAATGGAACTGAACAGAATAAGAGCGTTAACAAATACCCAAATAGAAAAGTTGGAAAGTAAGG
>CBETPM010000024.1:0-8378 GCA_965538135.1 Candidatus Bathyarchaeota archaeon | reverse complement strand
CCGTTGAGAGGATGAGACTTACAGAGAAAGCAATCAAATCGAAAGCAAAAATAAGGAAGCCGAGCACCACCACAGAGGTCCCTCAAACTGCCTTGTGTTGTCGGAGCGCGCGCACCTTGAAAAGGGGAAGGATCCATCACTCATCACAGATGGATTATTAGATGATGATGCTAAAGCTCGAAAGCACAAGTTATCGTTGAAGAAAAGAAAAATAGTTTGGGACTTCTTGGAACAAGCCCTCAACAATAAATGGATGCTTCACTCACACCCCCGTAAAAAGCTTTAAGTCGCGGTAGAGAAAATCAACAGAGGTGGTGTATAATGGACTCTGCTGAATTCGACCTTAAAAGAATTTTACTCATACGTGCTAAGCATGGTTTGGACTTTGTTCAGTTTATAACCGAACTTGCTGAAGATAGAGGAATTACAGCTGCAGTCTTCACAGTGATAGGCGCCGTAAAACATGCTAAGCTTGGATTTTATGACCAAGAAAAACATAAGTATCATGAGATAATAGTTGACTCCCCTCATGAGATAGCGAGTTGCATAGGAAACATCTCCTTAAAGGATGGAAAGCCCTTCGTTCACGCGCATGCAGTTCTCGCAGGTGAAGATGGAAATACAAAAGCTGGCCACCTGATTGAAGCAATAGTCTTCGCTGCTGAAATTCATCTACGCGAATTAAAAGGGGTAAAACTTGAGCGAAAATATGATGAGGAAACAAACTTGTCACTTTGGGAGATAGAATAGTAAATTGAATATTGCATAAAGCTACTGCGCACTTTGGGCAAAAAAGTGCAGTGGAAATAGAGAAACCAACAAGAATCGAAAATATTATCTGAGAAGCAGTTCTATCTGGCTTAGAGGCGATAAAATGAGAGTTGCTGTTATTGGCGGTGGTGCCGCTGGAATGAGTGCGGCATCTCGAGTTAGACGTTTAAAGCCTGATTGGTCCGTGTCCGTCTTTGAGGCAACCGAGTATGTTAGCCATGCGCCATGTGGGATTCCATACGTTGTTGAAGGACTTGCAGAAAGTTCTATGGATTTAATGTATTACAATCCTGACGTTTTCATCAAAAAGAGAGGCATCGATTTGCACATGAATGCCGAAGTAGTAGAAGCTGGGGACGGATATCTAAGAGTTCAAGAGAATGGAACCGAAAAGAAATACGAATGGGATAAGCTTTTGATAGCGGTAGGAGCGTCTCCCAAAAAACTGCAAGTGGATGGCTCTGATTTAGATAATGTGTTTACGGCAGATTTGCCTCCAGATGCAGATAAGATTAAAAGTGCGACTAAAAATGCTGAAAGTGCCGTAATTATAGGGGCAGGATACATAAGCGTTGAAATGGCAGAAGCCTTTTCGAAACTGAATAAGAAAGTAACGGTTATAGGGCATCACGAGTATCCCCTTCCAAAATTCGATAAAGAAATTGGAAACATCATCAAAAAAGAGATGGAGGGAAAGATAAATTTCATGCCGAGCGAGGAAACTATTGCCTTAGAGGGAAAAGACAAGGTAACGAGGGTTATTACAAACAAGGGAGAGTATAAAGCCGACATCGTTATAGTGGCAATAGGAGTCAAACCAAATGTCGAAATCGCCAAACAGCTTGGATGCCGCATAGGTGAGACTAAGGCAATATGGACAGATAGTAAAATGCAAACGAGTGTTGAAAACGTTTACGCGGCTGGAGATTGTGCTGAAACGACCCATATGCTCACAAAGAAAAAAGTTTGGATTCCACTGGCACCTGCAGGAAACAAGATGGGATATACAGCGGGCGTAAATATATGCGGCGGAAATCTGGAATTTCCGGGTGCTCTCGGAACGCAGATGACAAAGTTCTACAATTTAGAAATAGGTCGAACGGGTCTAACCGAAAAACAAGCTAAGAAAGAAGAATTTGATACAATTTCAGCATTTATTGAAGCGAACACAAAAATACATTATTATCCTGGTTCAAGAAAGACATTCTTGAAGGTGGTTGCAGACAAGGAGACGAAAAAGCTTCTCGGGGCACAAGTCGCTGGTTACGAGATGGTTACTATGAGAATAAACACTATGGCGGCAGCTCTACAAGCTGAATTTACAACAAAAGACTTATTCTTCGCAGATTTAGCCTATGCTCCACCATTCACACCCCCATGGGAGCCATTAACTGTTTCTGCAAGAGTGCTTAAGTTTTAACTGTTTAATTATTAGGTACAGCGCGCGCATGGACGTTGTTCACGGAGTTTGCGTTATGGTTAAAAGAAAAAGCAGACAAAAGGATAGCTTAAATGTAGCGCAAGTGTTTGACGTTTTCGCAGAAAGATACGACGCATGGTACGACAAATCTTTTGGAAAATCAGCATTCAACTTAGAAAAGGCTTGCATAGCATCGCTGTGTAAGAATTTGACGCAACCTTTTCTCGAAATAGGTGTGGGCACAGGAAGATTTGCTGAAGCATTAAAAATAAAATATGGAATAGATAACTCTGTTGGTGTGCTGAGGTTCGCAAAGAAACGAGGAATAACCGTTATCAGGGGAAAGGGTGAAAAACTTCCATTTCCAAATAAATCCTTCGATGCAGTCTTCATCATAGTTACCCTTTGTTTTGTTGATGAACCAATCAAGGTTTTGAAAGAAGCCTCAAGAGTTCTGAGAAATGATGGATGCATAATTCTTGGTTTAATACTAGGAGAAAGTCCATGGGCGAGTTTTTATATGAGGAAAGGTGCTTCTGGTAACGTCTTCTATAGAGTTGCGAGGTTTTATTCCTTAAACGAGTTGAAAGCGATGTTGCAGAAAACGAACCTTAGAATTGTGGAGGCAAGCTCCACGATTTTTCAGGCGCCAACTGAAAAACCACTTCGTTTTGAGAATCCAAGAAAAGGTTATTATAAGGATGCTGGATTTGTAGCCTTAAAAGTTGGAAAACTCAATTAGGTAGGCTTAGATTTTGATGCGAGGGATGGGAACCCCGCACCTGTTTACCGTAAAAATATGTCCAAAGCTTGAAGTATGCTGAGAAGGAATAATAAATGTTTAGAATAGCAAACTTGTTAAAGTAAAGTTATTAAACCACAAATGGTGCCGTTAATAGAATGGTTATGTCTGAAAAAACCAGCATTTTAAGAATAGTGAAAGAGGACGTATTAAGAATTTTAATTGAACGAAAAAGGAATGTTTCTTTGGATATCATCAAAGAAGAAATCAAAGTCTCCTATCCTTTTGTTTCCAAAGCAATAAAAGAACTTGAAGAAGAAAAATTGGTTCAGCATCAGCGGAACTTTCTAAGATTAACAAGAGAAGGAGAGAAAAACGCGAAAGATATTTTAAGAAAGCATGTTATTCTCGAAAATTATTTCAAGAAAACAAGAAATGAAAAAGAGGCACACAAAGCCGCTCACATCCTTGAACATTACGTTTCTAAGGAAGTTCTCAACAACATAAAAAAATTATCAACGTTTAAAGAAATGGGAATCTCTCTACTGGAGCTTGGACTCTACGAGGTGAGAATGATTACAGATATCCAAACTTCTGATCATAAACTATTTGAAAGAATGGTTAGTATGGGGATATTCCCAGGAGAAAAGATAAGAAAGATTATGGAAATCTCAGACGGAGTGATTGTTGAAGTAAACGGAAAAAACTTTGCTTTAGGTAATGAAATAACTGGGAAACTTAGGATTTTGAAAGAATGAAAAAACTTAGAATACTTTTGATCGGTCAGCCAAACGTGGGAAAAAGTTCCTTACTCAACGTTTTGGTCGGTCCAAAAGTCATAGTGTCAAACTATCCGGGAACCACCGTTGAAGTGACGAAAGCTGAAAAAACCTTTAATCAAACAAGAATAACCTTTGAGGATACTCCCGGGATTTATTCCATCTCTGGTAGAAGCGAAGAGGAAAAAGTCACCGAAAGAACTTTGCTTGAAGAAAATGTAGATGGAGCAATAATAGTTGCTGATGCGACAGCTCTTGGAAGAAGCCTTTACATAGCCTTACAGGTCTTGGAAGCTGGAATACCCGCAATTATAGCCCTAAATTTTATAGAGGAAGCTGAAAAGAAGGGAATAACAATTGATTACGAAAAGTTAGAGAAGATTCTCAACGTTTCAGTTATCCCAATAAACCCTCTAACAAGAAGAGGAATAACAGAACTTGTTAATCTTTTACCTAAAATCAAAGAAAGAAGAAAGGCGTTCAAGGTTGAGTACGATGACCATATAGAAAAGGCAATAGAAGAGTTATCAAACGAAGTTAAAGTAACAAAATTACCGAAAAGGTTTGTTGTTTTGAGAATCTTGGAAGGAGATGAAAACTTTTACAAAAATTTAAGGAGAAAGGAAACATTCAGAGAACTACAGGAAAGTTTGTCAGGTACTCATCCGAAAGTTGCGGAAGATATTTGCATAACAAGATACGGAACAGCTTCTTTTATAGCGGAAAAAGTTACGCAGATAGTTCCTTTGGAAAAAAGTAAAAGTTTGCAAGAACAAGTTGATGCTGTGTTACTGCATAAAATCTGGGGTCCAGCTACTACGGGGCTTTCTCTTCTTTGCATCTTCGGGATCTTGGTGTATCTAGGCAGTTTAATTCAAGGCTATTTTATGGATTTGGCAGACGCTTTTATTTCATCATTTACAATAGGAAATTCCATTATAGAAATTATACTGGTTGATGGCTTAACCGGACTTACAGCCGGTGTTTCAATTGCCTTACCTTACGTTTTCCTTTTTTATTTGCTTTTAGGCGTTTTAGAAGATGTAGGCATCCTCTCCCGATTCATTGTTAACGTTCATAAATTTCTAAGAAAAGTAGGTTTACCTGACAAAGCATTTATTCCCTTGATGTTGGGTTTAGGGTGCACAGTACCTGCAACTACAGCTACTCGTGTATTATCAAATAAAAAAGAACAGTTTTACACGGTAACGTTCTTTTCTTTTGTACCGTGCTCTTCGAGAATGGCTATAATAATGGGAATAGTTGGATTTTATGGAAACGTTTTTTTGTCAATCTTTGTTTTTCTTACATTACTAACCGCGGGGTTAATCTGGGCTCTTGGAATAAGAAGATTTGTTCATATAGGCGGTGAGCCGCTACTGCTGGAATTGCCACCTTATAGAAAGCCTTTAATCGGAAATGTTTTTGCCAAAAGCTGGATTAGAATGAAATATTTTGTCTATATAGTTGTCCCTCTTTTAATTTTGGGAGGAATCATTCTCGGAATTTTGGAGACGGCAGGTCTTACCAGCATCGTGGTGGAACCGTTTTCACCCATTACTTCTTGGCTTGGACTGCCTCGGGTGACGATTATTTCGCTGTTTTTTGGATTTTTACAGAAAGATTTAACCGGGGGGATGCTTTCGTCAGTTCTAGAAGGTGAAATTTCTTCAGCTTTAACTTCTCTGCAATTATACACTTTTGGTGTAGTTGCTGTGATTGGAATACCATGTATAAACGCTTTAGGGATGATCATCAAAGAATTTGGATTTAAAAAGGCAATCTCTCTAACAATAATATCTGTAACCTATGCCATCTTATTCGCCGGTTTAGCCTATAGAATAGTTTCAATTTTCGGATACCCATAGGTTAAAAGGAATAATCTTCTTATGGTAATCTCTCCATAACACTTATTTTGATGGCCGCTTGCATTTTAGGTGAGATATCCTGATGGTGTGAAAGATGAGTGATGAAACGAAGGGAGTGCGAGGAACTTGGCAGATAGCGATGGAAGAACATGTCTGAACATGCGAAGATAAGCTGCGTTGTTTAGAAGGCAAAAAAGCAATGAAAGCAAAAGAGAAATGTCCAAGTGAAGAAATATTTTTAGATAGGCTTTACGCGAAAATCGGAGTTCTAGAAAGACAGCCGTTTTGTTTCTTTGTTCTAGCCGAATACTTGATTGCAGTTTGTTTATTATGCAGTCTTCATTTATCTTTGCTTTTTTAACGTTCCTTCCAGCGGCTCTAGGTTTAGGATGGTAAAACTCCTCTACCTTCTTCCTTCAAAGTTTTTCTAAACTCCTCTTCATCATAATCAAATATACAGACAGCTCGTTCTCCAGCTCTTCCATCTCTGTGATCGGCGCAAAACAGGCTATGTTAGGCGCTGTAGCTGGGAAAGAGTTCTTTGGGGCCTGGAATATAGATTGATTCAGAATACGTTTCCGCGAACATGACGTCTGCAAGAAGATCGATATAAAGCATATTCTGTGCTATAATGTTCGCTTCCTCTCGCTTCTTGGACGATAGAAGTGTGGCGTAGGCTCCTGAAAGCGAACCGTTTCCAATAGGGCGTATCTTTGCATTTGGAAACTCTGGGAAGATGCCTAGCTTTGTTGCGTTCCTTAGATCAGTGTACGCTCCAAAAGCTCCTGCTAAGTAGAGGTTCTTAACATCGTAAATAGACAGTTTGAATTTCCTCATCAAAACCAATATTCCACCACAGACGGCTCCCTTCGAGTCCATTAGGTAATCCATATCACGCTGCGTTATCACTAAATCTTGGTTAATGGCCGTCTTCTCAGCGGGAACTATGACATACTCCAGCCCATCTCTCCCATTTCTAACAAGCGGCGTTCGGCCCTTAACTATCTTCCCCGTGAAGTCGAGGATGCCAACGGAAAACATCTCCGACGCTGCGTCAATGATGCCTGAGCCGCAGATGCCTCTTGGAAGGGTATCTCCAATAACAGTGTACTCAGCCTTGAAGGTTTCGGGGTCGATTTTAACATGTTCTATTGCACCACGCATCGCCCGCATCCCAAATCTGATACCTCCCCCTTCGAAGGCAGGACCGGACGCGACGGAACATGATACGAGCCAGTTCTTGCTTCCGAAAATGATTTCTCCGTTTGTTCCCATGTCAACTAGAAGAGATATTTCGTCAGAATCGCACATGCCGGAGGCTACTACATCACCAACGGCGTCGCCTCCTAGAAATCGACTTACGTTTGGAAGGCAGTAAACGTAGGCCTCAGGGTTTATGTGAAGTCCTAGGGTCTTCGCTTTTTTGATTATGGGTGTTCTAGGAACTTTATCATTCGCATCCACGTACCAAAGGTAGTCTACGTCTATACCTGCTAAGAGATGATTCATAACCGTGTTTCCGCCCACGGAAATGCTTGTGATTTCTTCGTTCTTAATTCCAGCGCGTGATGTAAGCCTGTCCACGAGGTCATTTATGCTTTGGACGACTGCCCGTTGTAGCTTCTGCAAACCGCTCTTGGTTTTACGTGAAAAAGCAATCCTAGTGAGGAGTGTCTCGCCGTAAGTTATCTGCTTGTTCAGCTCCGAAGCTTTGCCTAAAATCTTGCCAGTCGTCAAGTCCACAAGGAGTGTGACTATCGTTGTGGTTCCAACATCTATGGCGAGGCCGTAGTTTGAACGGGTTTTATCGCCTGGTTCGATGCTTATGATCTCAGGGGGAGTCTTAATCGTGCTTAAGGTTGCGGTCACAGGTTCTTTCATTAAAAGAAGGTTGTTATAGATATCTTCTTTTACGCTTGGTCTTGGACCTGAGTAGCCATGAAGTCTAATAGAGCGTCGTTCATAATCCTTAGCGGGCAGTAGACTTACCAGATATTTTTTCGATGCGGGGTCAAGTTGATCGATAGCCATTTCTGTGCTGATCAGTATCTTCGGGCTGGTGATTCGGCTTTCAACTGGAATTGTGAATTCACAGTCGCTCTGGACGCGGATTTGACAGGCGAGACGGTACCCCTCAGATATTTGCTCAGGTGAGAGCCACTTCTCATACTTGGTCGATATATCGGAGACTTCGCCTTTGTTGAGAACAACCTTACATGTTCCACACTCACCTTCTCCGCCACATATGCTGCTAATTCTTATACCCGCCTCTCTAATTGCATCAAGTAAGATGGTACCTCTTTTCACCTCGATTACCTTATCCATCGGATTGAAGACTATTTTCACGCGGTCGCCCATTCTCGAAACACCTGAAACTCACAATTTGCTAGAGGTTCAAGTTGTCTTATTTTTTCCCTTGAAAAAACCGTGACTCTTATACTTTTCGAATAGTCAAAGTCATTTTATTCAATTTGTAGATAATCTCTCTGAAGGGAAACTTAATCACGTCGTCGGAAAAACAACTGGAAAAAGAATTTACTCAAGTTAATGTTCAACATAAATGTCTGAATAGAAAATTTAATTTACAATATTCTTACGTCGTTTTCCGTTAGGATTTGCTTGGCAGAGTAGACTGCCCATGGATCGCATGTCCTTAGAGGACCGGATTTTCCGTAATAGTAGTCTTTGCAGATTCTAAGCCCAGACCAAATGTAAAGCCCTCCCACCCACTCTTTCAGCAATTGCGTGCGGCAGTGATTTATCTGCTGTCTGCATATCCCTGCCTTAATAACACTTTA
>CBETPM010000023.1:0-8814 GCA_965538135.1 Candidatus Bathyarchaeota archaeon | reverse complement strand
GAAATATCTCTACGCATAAAATAATAAGTTTAAATATCTCTTTTTAACTACGAAACTTTATTCCTAAAGAAGAGAAGACAATGAAATACGACACCATATTGGTACTAGACTTTGGCGGGCAATACTCTCATTTAATAGGAAGAAGAATAAGAGAAAACGGGGTTTACTCTGAAATAGTGCCTCATGACATAAAACTAGAGGAAATAAGGCAATTAAGCGAAAAGTTCAATGTAAAAGGACTTATTTTTTCAGGCGGGCCAGCAAGTGTTTATGACTTTAAAGCGCCTAAACCAGATCCACGCATTCTCGAGATGAAGTTACCCATTCTAGGATTATGTTACGGGCATCAGCTTATAGCACAGATGTCTGGAGGAAAAGTTAAGCCTGCAAAACAAAAAGAATTTGGAATAGCTTATGTAACCATCGACAAACCAGTAGGCGTATTAAAGGGAATAGGGCGTAAAGAAAAAGTTTGGATGAGCCACGGCGATACAGTCTTTGCAATTCCCTCAGAATATGAGGTTTTGGCACACTCCGACAATTGTCCAGTTGCAGCCTTAAAACACAAGAATAAGCCCATATACGGATTGCAGTGGCATCCAGAAGTTGTTCACACTGAGAACGGCGTGCAAATGCTTCGCAACTTCATATTTGAAGTTTGCAAATGTGAACCAAACTGGAGAATGGAAGACATCATAGAAAAAATGGTTGAGGAAATAAAGGCTGAGGTTGGAAGGGGGAAAGCCATAATAGCTCTTAGCGGAGGTATAGATTCTAGTGTAGCGACCGTTTTAGCATCAAGGGCTATAGGCGAAAATTTAACAGCGGTTTTCGTGGATCACGGATTTATGCGTGAAAACGAGCCAGAATTTGTAAGAGAAACTTTTCAGAAGTTTAAACTAAGCCTCATTGTTGTAGAGGCTCAAAAGCGATTTTTATCCAGACTTAAGGGAATTGTTGACCCAGAAAAAAAGCGTAAAATCATAGGCGAAGAGTTTGTACGTGTTTTTGAGGAAATAGCAAACAAAATTGGCGCAAAATACTTGATTCAAGGTACTATTTACCCGGACAGGATAGAGTCTGGTTTTAGAAAATTTTCCGATAAGATAAAGACGCATCATAATGTTGCTGGGTTACCTACAAAAATTAAATTTAAGAAGATCGTTGAACCTCTTCGTGACTTATACAAAGATGAAGTTAGAAAAGTTGCGGGCATTCTTGGTTTGCCGAAAGAAATTGTTTCTAGACAACCCTTTCCTGGTCCAGGACTAGCCGTTAGAATAATTGGTGAGTTGACAGAAGAGAAAGTTAGGGTTGCTAAGAAAGCAGATGTAATTGTAAGAGAGGAAATCGAAAAAAGTGGCTTAAAAGAAAATTTGTGGCAGTACTTTGCTGTCTTGACAGACACAAAGGCAACAGGTGTTAAAGGCGATGCTAGAGCTTATGGCTATGTCGTAGCCGTTAGAATTGTGGAAAGTCGCGAGGCTATGACCGCCAGCTTTGCAAAAATTCCTTATGAAGTTTTAGAGGAAATTTCCACCAGAATAACAAATGAGATACCAGAAGTTACCAGAGTTGTTTATGACATAACCCATAAGCCACCAGCAACAATCGAGTGGGAGTAAACCCCTTCTTATCGAACTTTTTTATTCCGCATTAAATCTTCAATTTTAGCCTTTTTAAAAGCGTTAATATGTTTAACTAGGTCGTTAACAACAGCCTCAAAAACTGCTTTACCTTTTTCAACAGACGCTGTCGAGGATACACCAAAAACTCCAGACTCAGTGTAATCAAGCGTGTCTAAAGGAAGAGTTATGCCTTCTTCTTGAAGGATGTGTTTTCGTGGCTTTTCATCCATAGCCTTGTCCATGTTTACAGCTTCCGGATGTAAAGCTAAATTTAAAGATGTTTCCTCTGCGCACGCGTGTCTTCTTTCCTCTGGCTTAAACAAATCTGGCAAAAGTTTGTAAGCCGCTGGCCACCACTGGAAGACGGACACGAAAATTCCCTTTTCTCTGAGTTCTCTGGCTAATTCTGCTAAGGCATTTAGGTTTCCGCCATGCCCGTTAACAATAACGATCTTTTTAACGCCATAATAGTTTAGGGCTAAACACGATTCCTTCACATACTCTTTAAAGGTTTTAGGCGAAATGTAAATCGTTCCCCAAAATTGTCTGTGATGAGAACTTACCCCAAAGGGAATCACCTGCAAACATAAAACTCCACTACGTTTAGCTGCTTCTTCAGCAATAGCTTTCGCGATAAAATGATCTGTTCCAAGGGGGTTCTGCGGACCATGTTGTTCGTTAGACCCTACTGGAAGGATTGCAATATCACTTTCTCTAAAATATTGTTTAGCTTCAACCCAGCTCATTTCGTGAAGTAAAACTTTCAACATTTTCCCTCCTCTTTAGAAATTGTTTATATTGAAAAGCTGCGAAATATAAGTTTACGTTTAAGTAAGGTGACAATCTTGAAAGCAGTGATTCTCGCAGGCGGGTTTGCCACAAGGCTGAGACCCTTAAGCTGCACAAGACCAAAAACGCTGTTTCCGATACTAAACAAGCCCCTTTTGCAGTGGACTCTTGAAAGACTTGCAAGACACACAATTAAGGAAGTCATACTCGCTGTAAACCATCAAACCGAAATTGCGATTAAACAACAGAACATCCCAAACTGCGGAGTAAAAATAAAATTTTCCAGAGACCCGCCAAGAAAACCGTTAGGAACGGGAGGACCAGTAAAAAAGGCTGAAAAACTTATCGGTTATAGAGAACCGTTTCTGGTTGTAAACGGTGATATTTTTGCCGATGTTAATTATAAAGAAATTGTTAAAATGCATGAAGAAAAGGATGCTATGGCGACAATAGCCTTATGTAGAGTCAAAGATCCGAGCCGCTATGGAGTGGCGGAATTAGCCAAAAATAATCGTATAAAAAAGTTTATTGAAAAGCCGTCGCGTGGAACTGCACCAACAAATTTGATAAATGCTGGTGTCTATGTTTTCAGCCCAAAAATTTTTGGAATTCTTCCAAAGGGAAAAGCTTTTTCTATGGAACGTGAAATTTTTCCAAAACTTGCAGAGGAAGGCGAATTTTATGGGTACATTTTTGATGGCCTATGGAGTGATGTAGGCAAGCCAGAAGACTTCATGGAAATTAACAAGATTTTGCTGTCTTCCATTTCAAAAATGCCAAAAAATAATTCCTCAACAAAATATAAAACAGAAGAACCCGTAGCCTGCGATGAAGGAGTTAAAATAGGAGAAAATTCAACTATTGGACCTTTCACAGTTATAGGGCGAAAAACTGTTATTGGAAAAAATGTCCAAATAAGAGATTCCATTATCTTTTCTAGAACAGTTATTTCAGATTTCACGTCTATAGAAAATGCGATAATAGGCGAAAATGTGTTTATTGGAGAAAAGGTTAAAATTGGTAAGGGATGCATAATTGGCGACCACGTTAAAATAAGAGACAATTTATTGATAGCTAACAATGTGTCAGTTTGCCCAGCTAAAGAGATTACTGAAAACGTATTAGAATCCACATATATTGTCTAGAGGAAGGAAACATGCCGACTCATAGACGGTTATTTGGAACAAATGGCATTCGCGGGGTTGTGAATAAGGAGTTAACTCCAGAATTAGCCGCAAAAATAGGCGCTGCTATAGGAACATTTTTCGGGAAAAGCAAGCTCATACTCGGATTTGACGCCAGAACAAGCAGTCCAATGTTCGCGAAAGCGGTTATGGCTGGTTTAAACGCAGCCGGTTGTGACATACTTTTTGCTGGAATGGCCCCTACGCCAACGTTGCAGTACACAGTTAAAACTCACAAGGTAGACGGGGCCGTAATAATAACAGCCTCTCATAACCCCCCAGAATACAATGGAATAAAAGTTATTTGGAAAGACGGTATAGAACTTTCTCGCGAACAAGAAATAAAAATTGAAAACATATTTTTCAATGAAAAATTTCGCTTAGCAGAATGGCACAACATAGGGACCGTGCAGGAGCTTCACGGAATAATCGATGATTATATAGAAGCAATAAAAACCCACATAGACGCCTCCAAAATAGCGGAAAAGAAATATCACGTCGTCATAGACGCTGCGAACAGCGTAGGTAACCTTGCTGCCCCAAAATTACTCCGAGATTTAGGATGCAAGGTCACAACAATCAACGGAAATATAGACGGAACATTTCCCGGGAGAACACCAGAACCTAGACCTGAACACCTTAGGGAATTATCTTTAACCGTGAAAGCAGTAGGCGCAGATTTAGGAGTAGCCTATGATGGGGATGCTGACAGAGCGATCTTTGTGGACGAAAGAGGCGAGATTTACTGGGGAGACAAAACTTTCGCTCTGGTGGAAAAATTCTTTTTAAAAGATCATCCAAGCGAAAAAATAGTAACCCCCGTAAGCTCATCTGCACTTGTAAAAGACATAGCAGACGCCTATGGTGGAGAACTTGTCTGGACAAAAGTGGGAAGCGTAACGGTTTCCCAAACCATGAAAAAGTTAAAAGCAAAACTTGGTGGAGAAGAAAACGGCGGAATCTTTTATGGCCCCCACCAGTCAGTTAGGGATGGAGCAATGTCAACAGCGTTAATTTTAGATATTATGGCAAAAACAGATGAAAAACTTTCAAAATTACTGGGCGAGTTGCCGAAATATTTCATTGAAAAAAGCAAAGTTGAATGCCCAGAGGATCTTAAAACTAAAACTTTAGCGAAGTTAATTGAGCAGACGAAAGGGCTACACACCAGCACTATTGACGGAGTTAAGATATGGTTTGAAGATAAAAGTTCCATTCTGATAAGACCAAGCGGTACAGAACCCATCTATAGGTTGTATGCAGAAGCGAAAGATCAGGAAAAAGTGCAACAAGTCATAAACAGTTACACTGAAAAGCTTAAAAAGATAATTGAAAGTTTAAGGGATTAACCTTTTCTCCATCAACCTTTCGCGGAGAGATAAACCATGTCCCCATCAATGTTGAAATTAAAACCAGAAGACATCGACAGCGAAGAAAAAAGAAGAAATTATACAGTTACAATCATAGGTTGCGAGTTAACAGGCATCTTTCACGCATATCTATTCGCAAAAGCTGGATTCAAAGTAAACTGCACGGATTTAAATCCGATAAAAGTTAAAGCAATCACAAAATGGAAAGAAATTTTCCTAAAACATGAAATTCTATTGGAGATTAGAAAGCACATCAAAAAGGGACTGCTAAAAATAACCGATAACATAGAAGAAGCAGTTTCCTCAAGTGACATCCTGATTTTAACTTTTCAGGTTAAGCTATATAGAAACAAAAAAAGCGACTATTCCCTTCTAGAAAAAATTTGCAAAAAGGTTGGACCAATTCTTAAACATGATTCGTTGGTTATTGTTGCAAACTCCACAGGAGTAGGAGTTACTGAAGGACTAATTAAGCAGATTTTGGAAGATTCATCCGGATTTAAGGTCGGAGTAGATTTCGGTTTAGCTTATAGTCCCCTTAAAATCTTTGATGGCGAAGACCTAACAAGTTTGAAGCGGATAGTTGCAGCGGAAGATGATAATAGTTTAAGCGCTGCATCCATTATTTTAGAAAAATTAGCAAGCGCCAAGTTGGAAAAAATAAGAAGCCTAAAGACAGCAGAGGCAGCTGTAATTTTTGCCGCTATCCAACATGACGTAAATGCTGCCCTCGCAAACGAATTAGCTCTTTTTTGCGAAGAGGTAGGAATAGACTATTTTACAATCAAAAATTTGTTTAAAGATTTTTCAAAACCTACAATATTTCTTGCAAAAACATGCATAGAACCGTATCTCTTGCTTGAAGATGCAGAAAATTTAAACTTAAAACTGCAGTTGCCCAAACTTTCAAGACAAATAAATGAAAAAATAGCAAAACACACGGTAGATTTAGTCAGAAAAGCATTAAAAAGCTGTGGAAAACCCTTGCGAAGATCAAAAATCGCCATACTCGGAATCACACAAACCAAGAACACACGAAGCCCACCTCAAAAAATAATAAGGAAACTTGCAAAAATGTTAACAGCCAAAGGTGCCAAAATCTCCCTATATGACCCTTACCTTCAAGGATACAAATTGCCAGAACTGCGATGCATCACAAGCAGAACTCTGACAGAAGCTGTAGAGGGCACAGACTGCATAATAATAATGAAAGGACACAACCAGTTTAAACGTCTAAATCTGAACAAGCTGAAAATCACCATGAGAATGCCCGCAGCCATTGTTGACTTGGAAAATACTCTCGAACCAGACAAGGTTGAAAAAGCGGGTTTAATATATCGTGGGCTAGGAAGAGGAGTTTGGACGAAATGAAAAAGTTAGGCATAGCAGTAGTAGGCACTGGTTTCTGGGGAAGAAATCACGCAAGGGTCTTTAAAGAGCTTAAAGAAACAGAACTCTTAGCCGTCTGTGACATAGATGCTGATAGAGTCAAAAATGTAGCGAAACAATTCGGGGTAAAACCCTATACGAACGTAGGAAAAATGGTGAAAAGAAGAGATGTTGAAGCAGTAAGCATCTGCACATGGTCAACAAATCTCGCAAAAGAAGCACTCAAAGCTTTGAACGCGGGAAAACATGTTTTAGTTGAAAAACCTATGGCAACAAACACCCGACAAGCACTAAAACTGCTAGAAACAGCAGAGAAAAAAGAATTGCATCTTACAGTGGGCTTTTTGATGCGCTTCATTCCAGGAATACAACACATCAAAAAAGCCATAGAAAGTAAAGCTTTAGGCGAAATTGTATGCGCCACGGCAAAAAGGGTTTCTCAGTGGCCAGAAAGAATAGGTGATGTCGGAGTGGTTAAAGATCTGGCAATCCACGACATGGACATGATGCGGTATCTATTCGATGAAGACCCCATCGCTGTTTACGCGAAAACAGGTAGCATGAAACATAGAAAGTTTGAGGATTATGCCCAAATAATGTTAACTTTTCATGGAGGAAAAAGCGCTTTTATCGAGTCTAACTGGTTAACACCTTACAAAACTCGAACATTAACGGTTACGGGAAGCAAGGCGATAATGAAAATTGACTACATTACACAAGAGTTGACCATAGAAAACGAGAAAGAAACAGTGCAGCCTAGATACCCGTGGCAGGAACCCTTGAAACTTGAGCTTCAACACTTTGCAAGATGCATCTTAGGAAAGGAAAAGCCGTTAATAACTGGAATGGACGGATTAAAGGCACTTGAAATAGCAGAAGCTGTTTTAAAATCTTCGAAAACCGGTAAAATTGTTAGACTAAAATAAAGAATTGAATTTTACAAGTTTCGTTTAAGGTTGAATGGTTTACCTTCCAAAAGAATTTTCTCTGGAATTTTCTCTCTCCATCTCTTCAAAAAAGGCAAATCTTCACTCTCTTTCCGCAGCTCGTCGGGCAACATTTCTGGAATTTCATCACGTATCGGATACCATCTCAAACATTTTGGACACACAATCAAACCTTCAACTATTTCTTCCTTCTCCTCAAAAACATACAATTCAAGCGGATAATGCTTATCAATTGGACAAGCAAGAATTTCCATCAATTTCTTTTTGATAACCCATCACCTCTTTTACCTTTTTTCTTGTGAAGTATAAAACATTTTCAGTTTTTAGAATTACCCGTTTATCTTAATGTCCAAAACCACCTGATGCCAGTTTGGACCTGTTGTTCTAACAACGCGACCGAAAAGAAATTTATAGTCAACATCTAAGTCTTCAAGCTTCTTAATTACTTTAAGCTTAACCTTTTTAACGGGTTCTTCACCCTTTTTGGCATGTTCAAAATCGTAATAATGCACTACTCCTCTCTCGTTTTTTAGAGCAGCTACAGCATAAGGTAGATATTCGTAGGCTTTTTCAGGCAAAGGCATCAGAACTCTATCTGCTTTTCCAAAGAGCCTTTGCAATATAATTTCTTTTGCGTCACCCAATATCGGGATGACTCTTCCATAAACTCGATTTAGTCTGACATTTTCTTTCATGTATTCAACAGCCGTGGGATTTATGTCAATTGAATAGATTTTTTCCACATTAGAATTCTTGGCTATAACTATTGAAAAACAGCCTACACCTGCAAACATATTCACAACAACTTCGCCAGATGCAACTTGCTTTGCAATTCGCATTCTCTCATAGAAAAGTCTTGGCGAGAAATAGCACTTTTCCACATCTACAGAAAACAAGCAGCCGGATTCTTTATGGACGGTAACCGTCTTATTTTCGCCTGCAACATGTTCTACTTTTCTGGTTCGAAAACTTCCATGGACAGGGCTTGTCTGAGCTAATACCGTTTTCACATTTCTATGAATCTTCATAATAGTTTCCGCAATTTTCTCCTTGTATTGAGATGACTCTCGAGTCAAACGTATTATCGCTATGTCCCCAACCATATCGTAGGAGCTATAAACACCGCTTAGTGCACTTTCTGGAAGAAACTCGGCAAGCACTTTCCTTAGACGCTTTTTCAAAGCCAGTATCCTTCTGTTTTATACTAGAAAATTCTGGAAAGATTTAAAAGTAGATTACGGATTTCCTTTGTAGGAAGTGACCGATATGGCTGAGAAGTCGACGTCTGGAGTGGTTTACGAATGTGTAAGATGTGGGGCGAAGGTTCCCTCTGAAGAATTGGAGCTTCGCGGCGGCGAGATTAAATGTATTGTTTGCGGGTATAGGATTTTGAAGAAGATAAAACCACCAATTGTTAAGCGTGTTCCTGCAGAGTAAAATGTAAACTAGCTAACTCATGCAAACTTATCCCTTTTAAACAGTGTTATAATATTCTTCAACTAGTCGT
>CBETPM010000022.1:0-8833 GCA_965538135.1 Candidatus Bathyarchaeota archaeon | reverse complement strand
AATTGGATAGAAGTTAAACCGCAATGTATTTATTTATCGATAAAAATGGTTATGAGGCCATAGAAAAAGTGAAAACTAGGAGTGAGGCGGTACAAAATGTCTGAAAGCAACTCAGTGTTGATCGGAAGAAAGCCAGTAATGAACTATGTACTGGCTTGCATAACCCTCTTTCACGGCGGAGCAAAAGAAGTAAATGTTAAGGCAAGAGGGAGATCCATAAGCAGAGCGGTTGACGTCGTCGAAGTTGTCCGACGTAGATTTCTGCCAGACGTGAAAATCAAGAAAGTTGGTATCGGAACGGAGCAAGTGGCACCCAGAGAAGAGGGTGGCACGCCCACAAACGTCAGCACAATTGAAATAACGCTGGAACACTAAAACGTCGATTTCCCGTAAAAATGCAGAGCTCCGCCGCCCCTCCTTTATTTGTGGAGGGCGCTTTTATAGGTGAAAACAGTACTATGCAGCTTCTGTCTAAAAAGCGGAGTGTTATGCCAAAAGTGTTTAGGTAAACTTAAATCTGGCGAAGTAAGCGACTTAGACTTAAAAATAGCTCGTTTATTGTTATCCTTAGAAGACAGGTATCCTTCTCTTCAGAATGTTTATTTTCATAAAGCTGTTGATGTAGGTAAAACTTTAGCAATAATTGTTGGTTCGGGGGACGTTTCGCGGCTTTTGAGTCATGGTGGGAAAATTATTAAGGCTTTGGGTGAAGAAACTGGCAAGAAAATTCGTGTTTTAGAATATGGTGTAGATGACAGGAAATTTTTGGAAGATTTGTTTGCTCCTTTAAGCATTGTAACGATTAATACTATTTGGCTTCCTGATGGGACAACGGAAACTAGGGTGATTTTGAGAAAAAGGCGCGGAAGAGGCTTGCCTTTTGATGTGAAGGCTTTAAAGGAGATTGCCCGTAAAGTACGTAATATGACCTTGCGTGTAGAGTTTACCCAGTAATCTGTCGGTGAAAGTATGAAGTTGGATTCCATTGGTGACTGGAAGAGAACTCATTATTCTGCAGATGTTAAACCCGAAATGAACGGTGAAGAAGTTACTCTTTTCGGTTGGGTTAAAGAGATTAGAGATTTGGGTGGAATACGGTTTATTATATTGCAAGATAGGGAAGGAACAATACAAATCACGGTTCCACGCAAAAAAGTAAGCAGCGAAGTGCTGTCGAAGTCTGATGTTTTGCAAAAACGATACAGTATAGGCGTAAAAGGGATTGTTCAAGAAACCCACATTACACCTAGAGGCGTCGAAGTAATTCCGAAGGAGATAAAAATCTTCAGCACGGCAGCCTTTCAATTGCCAATCGACATAACTGGAAAAACGCCAGCTGGCTTGGAAGTTCGACTGGATGCACGGGCTCTTGACCTTTGCCAAGAAGAAAATATTGCAGTTTTCAAGATTCAACACACAGCCGTAGATGCAATACGAAACTTTCTATTTGAAAGGGGCTTCATAGAAGTTCACACTCCCCGAATAATTGCATCAGCAACAGAGGGCGGCGCGGCTCTTTTTTCGGTTGACTATTTTGAAAAGAAAGCCTTCCTAGCCCAAAGCCCCCAACTTTATAAAGAACAATTAGTCATGAGCTTGGAAAAAGTGTTTGAAGTTGGCCCATTCTTTAGGGCTGAAGAATCCCACACTCGCCGCCATTTAAGTGAATTCGTCTCCATAGACATTGAACAAGCTTTCGCGGATGCAGAAGACGTTATGCAATTACTTGAAAGGCTTATGCAGCATGTTTGTAAAACTGTTAATGAAAAATGCCGAAAAGAACTAGCCATTTTAAAGCATAAGGTGGAAGTGCCAGAAGTGCCCTTTAAACGTTTAACTTATAATGAAGTTTTGAGGGATTTGAAAGGCGAAGGCATAGAGATTCCATGGGGTGAAGACATACCTACACCAGCTTTCAGAACATTAGGCAAAATGCATCCCTATTTTTACTTCATTAAGGACTGGCCAACCCATTCTAAAGCGTTCTATATTAAACCCCGCGATGATAATCTAGACTTGTGCGAAGGTTTTGACTTGATGTGGCGTTGGATAGAACTCTCTTCTGGCGGAACAAGAATAGCCTCTAAAGAGCTTTTGATTAAACGCTTGAAAGAACAAGGGTTAAATCCCGAATCTTTCAAGTATCATTTACAAGCCTTTGATTTCGGAATGCCACCTCATGCTGGATGGGCTATAGGTTTAGAGAGGTTAACTATGATGTTGACCGGAAGGAAGAACATTAGGGAAGTTACACTTTATCCTAGAGACAAATTTAGACTAACACCCTAAAAGGCCTTTTCATTTTTCTATTTTTGTTTTATAGAAGTATCCTACAGAACGGATAAAGGAAAGACTTTCCCTCTATCTTTATAGGAGAGAGGAGAAAATGAAAAAGATTGCACTATTATCTTTAGCAATAACCACAATTATAGCTTTATTTAGTCTATCAACAGTGGGGCTGGAAAACCAAGCTTTAGCTTGCAAGCCAAGCTGCAGCGGCATTGTAGACAAGGCACCCTGCGAAGCTTTCACGGTGAAAATTGCTTTCAAAAATACTGGAAAAACTGAAGGCACATGGTCTATCAACATAGCCTTTGAAGGTGAAACTTGGAGTTGGAGCGGAACAGCTCAATGGCTAACGCTTAAACCTTGCAAAACAAAGAATCTTATATGGAATGGTAGTGTTCCATGCGATGCGCCCATAGGTTCTTTGGCAAGACTCATAGTTTACTACAATGACTCTTTCACACCGCTTGATTGGTGGATTCACATAGTTTCAAACGCAGAATTAACAGTTACCTCCAGCAGTGTGGAATAGTCGAAACATACGTATGCTTCAAACTGCCGTATATTCTTTCGTGTAAAACAGAACATTCTTTTTACTTAAAAATGTCATAAAAGCTGATAAATATCAAGCTCTTTATTGCCACATGTGTAAGAGGGGGAAATTAAAATAGGCTGTGGAGTATTTGGCGCTATTAACTTCGAAAAACAACCCATATTCCCTTACATATACTGGGGAATGAGAGCCCAAAACCATAGAGGACACCAGTCCCACGGTTTTCTCACATATGATAATGGAAAATTTTGCATTCACAGAAGCCTAACGGATGAAAAATCCTTAATAAAAGGCACACAACCCGTAACAGCTTCAAAAAACGGGTTTAAAATTGCTACATCCTTTAACGGTAACGTTGTAAACACATTCCAGTTGAAAAAGGAAATAGGTAAAAAATTTCCATGTTTTTCTTACGAGTGTGATGCAGACCTAATATGTCACAAGCTCCTAATAGAACTTGCCAAAACCAAAGACTTGGCTTCTGCTGTCAAAAAATGTATGGAAGAAATTGAAGGAGCATTCTCGGTTGTTGGAATAACAAAAGACGCCAAATTTTTTGCTTTCAAAGACCCTAATGGCATAAGACCCTTATGCGCAGGACACAGCCAAGATGAAAGAATTTTCGCCTTTTCCTCTGAAACTGTAGGTTTGGACATAAACGGTTTTGAAAGAGATTTTGAAGTTGAACCAGGGGAAATGATAAGGGTTTCAGAAAATGGTTTTGAAAGAGAAAAACTGGTAGATGGAAAGCGTAAGGCTTTTTGCGCTTTTGAGTTTGCATATTTCGCCAGACCGGATTCACGTTTTGACGAAAAATATGTTTATGAAATTCGCGAAGAGTTTGGAAAAAACCTTGTCAAAGAAAACCCAGAAGTTGTCAAAGAAGCCGATATGATTCTTTCTCTGCCAGAAACAGGCGATGATTCAGCTATGGGAGTTCACGAAGAGTCTGGAATAAGATGGGAAAGAGCTTCCAGAAGACATCGTTATGTAACAGAAAGGGCGTTTATTCTCTTAAATAAAGAGCGTTATGCTACCATCGACAAGAAAATTAACATTTTAGCGTCTAAAGTGAGGGGGAAAAACATCATAATAACCGAGGACAGCGTTGTTAGGGGCGACACAACAAAAGTTGTTATTGAAAAGCTTCGCAGAATGGGAGCTAAAAAGGTTCATTTATTTGTTACTTTCCCGCGTATAATTGGGCCGTGCTTTTATGGAATAGATATGGCAACCTACGGGCAGCTTATAGGCTCAAAACACACACCTGAAGAAATCGCTAAAATAATAGGCGCAGACAGTGTGTGCTACCAGTCCATAGAAAATTTTGTTAAAGCAACGGGTTTTCGTAAAGAAGAACTTTGCCTCGCGTGCGTCACAGGCAAATATCCAACACCTCTTGCCCAGAAGATAGCGGATGAGATGAAGAAGAGGTTTTTGGAAGGCTATACAGAAACGGGTAGGCTTTACGAGATAGAGGAAGCTTTCCAGCAAACATGATAAATAAAAAATATTTAGAATGCCTGTCTAATAGGGTTGGTTATGGAAACAGTAGGAGTTCTCGTCGTTTCTTACGGTGCTAGAGAAGCAGCCATGATAGATGCTCTCGCCAGAAACGCCAACTATAACGTCAAAATTTACGTTGCTGACAAGCAAAGAAATCCCTTCAACCTAAAAAAGGCAGAGAAGCATGTGGTCATACCAGACTTAAACGTAGAGACCATATGTAGGTTTGCAGAAAACAACAAAGACCACATAGACTTTGGCATTGTCGGTCCAGAAAAACCCATAATAGAAGGCGTCAGAGACTTTGTGGAAAAGCGTGTAGGCATACCTATGATTTGTCCATTGAAACGATATGCTATAGAAGCAAGTAAGGTTCAACAACGCCTATTGTTTCAAAAAATTGTGCCAGAAGTAAATCCACGCTTTAAAATTTTCAATCCAAACAACTACAAGACACAAGAAGCTGTTAAAAAAGACGTTTACGACTGGCTGGATGAGCTTGAAGACATGGCTGTTGTAAAGCCCGATAAGCCTGCTGCTGGAAAAGGTGTTGGTGTATGGGGAGACCATTTTACAACGCGGGAACAGCTTTTTGAACATTTTATGGCGAATTTTCAGTATGGCGCAGTAATAATAGAAGAGAAAATTGAAGGAGAAGAATCCAGTTTTCAAGCTTTCTGCGACGGAAAACACCTAGTGCCACTGCCAGACACGCGAGATTACAAAAGAGCCTTTGACGATGATAAAGGGCCAAATACTGGAGGAATGGGCTCATACAAGGATGTAAAAGAAACTTTACCGTTTATGACAAATGCCGAAAGAGCCAAAGAAGTGGAAATAGTTAACAAGATTTTCAAAGAATGGAATGTCGAAGACAAAACTGGTTTAAGAGGCATCCCCTTTTATGTAGCCTTCATCCACACAGGCAAAGAACCAAAAATTTTGGAGAATAACAGCAGACCCGGCGACCCGGAAATAATTAACATCCTGCCAGTTTTGAAAGACGACTTTGTCGATGTTTGCTTCAAAATTTTGGAAGGAAACCTAACACGCATAGAACTGGAAAAAGCTGCCACGGTGGTAACATACAAGGTTCCACCCAACTATGGAGGCTACATGGACTGTTTTCCAAACTTTGTAAATAAGGATGATATTGGCAAACCCGTCGACCTAGCTAAAGCTTACGATATTGCCAAAAAGCATGAAGACAAAATGCGCGTTTATCCAGCATCAATGGAACTCCGCAACAATGAGGCATATGCACTTAAATCCCGCGCAGTTGCCGTGGTAGGCATAGGCGAAAACATAGAAACGGCAAGACAAATTTCTTTAGAAGGCATAAAAGGCATTAAAGGAGGAGCCTTATGGCATAGAAAAGACATCGCCTCAAAACAGCACATAGAAAAAAGCATAAGGCACATGGAAGAGCTGAGGCGCCACTTGTGAAAAGACTCTTTATATCTGACTGTGAAGGCCCAATCTCCAAAAACGATAATGCCTTTGAAGTTACTGCCAACTTCGTTCCAAACGGCGAGAAGCTTTTCACGGTTATAAGCCGCTATGATGATGTGCTTGCAGATGTTATTAAAAGACCAAACTATAAGGCTGGAGACACCTTAAAGCTGATTTTGCCTTTCTTGAAGGCTTTTGACATTACAGACCAGAAAATACAGGAGTTTTCTGCTCAAAATCTGCTGTTGATGCCAAACATAAAGGAAACGCTAAACTATGTTGGAAAGTTGGCGCACACGTTTATTGTAAGCACAAGCTACGAACATTACATTAAGGCTTTATGCCAAGCTTTAGGTTTCCCTTACGAAAACACCTATTGCACCCGGCTTAACCTGGATAAATATGCGTTAACAATAGAAGAGAAAGCGAAACTGCAAAAAATTGCAAAAGAAATAGCTGAAATGCCCTTAATCAAAATTCCTGAAAAAGCTAAATCTCTGAACGAAATTTCAGAAAAAGACCAAAAAACAATCCAGCGGCTAGATGAAATTTTCTGGGAAGAAATAACCAAAATGAGTATTGGCAAAATATTATCTGAAGTTAATCCTATAAGTGGTAGCGAAAAAGCTGAAGCTGTAAAAAGTATTGTTGAAAGGCTTGACATACCTTTATCAGAAGTCATCTATGTGGGCGACAGCATAACCGACGTGGAAGCGTTTCAGCTAGTAAGGGAAAACAGCGGGTTAACCGTTTCTTTTAACGGCAACCAATACGCTGTCAGAAATGCGGAAATCGCGGTTTTGTCGGGAAACAGCATGGTAACCGCTATCATTGTGGATAGTTTCAGCCGTTTTGGAAAACAGGAAACATTAACTCTTGTGGAAAACTGGAGTAAAGAAGCTTTAAAGAAAAGCCGAATCAACGAAAAATTGCTGAACCGTCTTTTCGCTCTTTATCCAAAAGAATTGCCTAAAGTTAAAATAATAACAAAGGAGAATATGGAGATTCTAGCAAAAGAAAGTAGCGAATTTAGAAAAAAGGTTCGAGGAGAAGGTATAGGGAGTCTTGGCTGAAATGGTTGATAAATCTAAAATTGAAGATACTTATGCAGAAGCCTTCCAAGGAATTTACTGCAGAGTCATAGTTACCACTGATAATGAAGAAACGCTACATAGAGCTGCTGAAGACGCTACGGCAACACCGTCCATAGTTATTGGCAGAGTGGAAGGTGGCATAGAAAAATGGCTGAGCAGCGAAGAAACTCCAGACAAACGTAAAGGCGTCATACTGCAGTTCTGGGGAGGAATAGACCCTAAAAAATCCTTTACAGATTCCTTGAAAAAATTTGAAATTGAGCTTTCTTATAGAATACGCCAAGACGTTCTCGTAAAGCCCTTCACAGCAGTTTTTGATGCCTTGCCGAAAGCCGAGGGAAAAATAGATATGATGGAACGTGTTGGACACTGCGGAGACGGTTACGAATGGATGGAAAACCGCTATAGCCGCGAAGTCATTATAGTGCCAATAATGGTTCCAGACTTTATAATTGAACGTTATTTAGGCTATGCTCATGGAGTTATGGGAGCAAACTTTTGGATAATGTGCAAGACGAAAGAAGCGGTTAAAGAGGCTGGCAAAAAAGCTTTGAACAAGATACATGAAGTTGAGGGTGTAATAACACCTTTCGACATTTGCAGTGCTGGGTCAAAACCAGAGACCAGCTTTCCATGGATTGGACCCACCACAAATCATCCATACTGCCCATCTTTAAAGACTAAATTAGGCAAAGAATCCAAAGTGCCTGAAAACGTCAACTATATTCCTGAAATAGTGATTAATGGCGTTTCTTTACAAGCAATTAAAGAAGCGATGAAAGCTGGCATAGAGGCAGCCTTAACAGTAGATGATGTAGTGAGAGTTTCTGCTGGAAATTACGGTGGAAAACTTGGCAAATACAAGATTTATTTACGTGAGCTGTTCCCATGAAAATTTTTGACGCTATTGGATTTGGCGCCTTAAACGTAGACAAACTTTTCAAAGTGAACAAAATAGCAGGCGCAGATGAAGAAGGCTCAATAATCGACAGCGAAGAAACATGTGGCGGCTCGGCAGCCAACACCATAGTGGGATTGGCGAGGCTAGGCTGCAAAGTTGGTTTTATTGGGAAAGTGGCTTGCGACAGAGAAGGAAAAATGCTAACTGAGGACTTTCGAAAAGAAGGCGTCGACGAAAAAGGCATAATATGGTCAAAAAATGGCAGAAGCGGAACAGTCATGGGTTTCGTAGACCCAAAAGGCGAGAGAGCCTTATACGTAGACCCTGGCGTGAACGACACCATAGACTTGAATGAAATAAGCAAAGAGTACGCTTTTAAAACACGATTTTTGCACTTAACATCTTTTGTCGGAGAAAAATCCTTCAAAACCCAAATGAAATTGGTGGAAACGCTACCATCAACAGTTAAAGTAAGCCTAGACCCAGGAGAACTCTATGCAAGGAAAGGGTTTAAGAACTTGGAGCCTATAATCCAGCGAACTTTTGTCATGATGCCAAACCGAAACGAAATTGAATTGTTAACAAAAAAGAAGGATTACAAAGAAGGCGCTAAACTTTTACTGGAAAAAGGAGTAGAAATAGTCGCCGTAAAACTGGACAGCCAAGGCTGCTACGTTACAGATAGAAAAGAAAGCCGCCATATAGATGCTTTTAAAGTTAAGGTTGTAGACACCACCGGTGCTGGAGACGCTTTCTGTGCAGGTTTTCTTTACGGCTTAATCAAGGGTAAAAGCCTTTACGACTGTGGTAGAATAGGCAATTTTGTAGCTTCAAGATGCATAATGAAAATGGGTGCAAGACCCGGTCTTCCACGTATTGAAGACCTAAAAGTTCTTGGTTAAGTATTTAATAATACTCTCAAAGATCAGTTTTCCGTCACCGTATTGCGGCATTTGCTTTTGCCTAGTCCAGTCAGGCTGCTGCCACCAGTAGAAAGCACGTTCTGGATGAGGCATTAAACCAAAAACAGTACCCTCGGGA
>CBETPM010000021.1:0-8858 GCA_965538135.1 Candidatus Bathyarchaeota archaeon | reverse complement strand
TTGCCCAAATAATGCAATAAAAATTAAATATCCATAAAAGGAGGCTTTTAAGCCCAAAAGCTTTTTGAATATTCCCCTGAAACTATGTCGTAAACATTTTTTGTGTTTTGAGCTATTAGACCCCAATTGTATTTTTCGCAAACTTTTTTGTACGCGTTTTCTCTCAGCCATTTTGCATAGTTTTCATCTCTTAAAACTCTAGTCATACCCCAAGCAAGCGAGTCGGGATTGTTTGGATAAACCTTAACGCCCGTAATGTCGTGTTCAACTATTTCTGATAAGCCTCCAGTGTCTGAAACTACAACGGGACTTTTTGCTGCCATGGCTTCTAAAGCAACTATTCCGAAGGGTTCGAAGAGGGATGGAACAACGGAGACATCTGCAATTTTTTGCAGTTTCCTCAAAGTTTCGTCATCCACGAAACCCGTGAAAATTACTTTTTGGGATATTCCATGATGGTTTATTATGTTTGAAAGTTGTTCTTTCATGTATCCGTTGCCGACTATCACAAATTTTGCATTTACTTTTTCCAACACTTTTGGTATCGCATTAACTAGTACGTGAACACCTTTT
The DNA here is from genome assembly GCA_965538135.1 of Candidatus Bathyarchaeota archaeon. Classification (GTDB taxonomy): domain Archaea; phylum Thermoproteota; class Bathyarchaeia; order Bathyarchaeales; family Bathycorpusculaceae; genus PIXZ01. The sequence continues at coordinate 8,285 of CBETPM010000021.1, read as the reverse complement.
TCATAAACAAGTCTTCCCACAAAAAGCACAATTTTTTCGTTTGACATAGCAAATTTGCTTCTAAAATTGGATAAGTTTTCGTTTTCAATTTTTTTGTAAGGCTCCACGTCTACACCGTTAGGAATCATAATTAGTTTGTCTGTTGGAAGACCGAAAGCCCATTGAACATGAGAAACCATATAACCACTACAGCATATAACCTTCCAAGCCTCATAAGTAAGCCAAGCCTCTGTTTCATGAATCATCCTTTCATAATCAAAGTGAATGCCATTTCTACGCCCAATTTCAGTTGAATGCATGGTGGCTATAAGCGGTCTTCTGAAAACATGTTTTAAACCTATGCTTGCTGTGGCGACAAGCCAGTCGTGAGCGTGAAAGATGTCAACTTTTCCATCTAAACTGTTAACAAGAGCTGCTGTCTCCTTTTGCATATTAACATTCATTAGATAAACCCAAGTAGCAAAGTCTGGAGAAGGGTTCTTGTAAGAGTCTATTCTAAAAACTTCCACGCCGTCAACAACTTCATGTTGAGGCGAACCGGGAAAATCGCACGTTAACACATAAACTTTTACACCATTTTTGGCAAGATTTTTTGATAAATTGTAGACATGGGGGGATATGCCGCCAATGATTCTTGGTGGAAACTCCCAAGTAAGCATAATAACCGTTAATTCACGATTCATGGACGGACTACCCTTCTCACGCTCTTGTAAGCCTCCAAAACTTCTTTTATCCATGCTGTAGATTTTGGCTGTATAACCTTAACCTTTTCCAAGGGAACCTTATACACTCTTGAAACTTCGTCACGCATCCACTCCGACTTAACAATCAACTTTTCAGCTTCGTACATTCCTAGCCATTCGATGCTCTTAATAACCATGTTAAAAGGCGAATTTGCACCGTGAGAACGATGTTCTTCTAAACTTTCCACAGAATATGCAAAAGGTATGTTTAATGCCTTTTTTAGAGTAACCGCGGCAGGTATAAAATGCCAATCGTGAGCGTCTATCAAGTCTATTTGCTTGTTGTTATTATAGTGAATGTTGGCTGCCGCCCTTTCCACTTCCTGATTTAAAGTGAGAACCCATGTTAATACGCCTATATGGGTGCGAACAGGGTTCGTTACTCTAAAAGTTTTAATGCCCTCCGGCTCATTGTACAAGCCTGTCAGATAATCATGATATGTTACAACGTAAACTTCAACGTTGTTTTTGATTAATTGCACACATAATTCTTTTACGTAATATGAAAGTTGTCCAACTACTCTCGGCGGGTACTCCCAAGATAAAATTATTGCGCGCATCAATTTTCACTACGTGAAAAGCGCACAGACTTTTATTATTCCACGCCCAGTCAAATAATACCATTTTTTCCCTTCATTGTCAGCGAAACTTTCTGTGAATCCTTCACTCTTGTAATTGTCAAGAATCCTTTCAACTTCGTTTATGTCTATTTGAAGAACTTGCGAAAGTTCCTCGCTTTTTCTGGCTAAGTCTGGAGCCGTAGCGCACAAGTTATGTAGGGTTTGCAAGATTTTTTCCGAAAGTGGGAGTTCTTCTCTCAACTTTTCCACCTTAACAACTTTTAACAGCTCCATATTATAAAAGCCTACATTTTGTTCAAAAATATTTAGTTGCAAGTTGCACCTCTTTGCTTAGCTCCTTAAACCTTTTCCTAACAACTTTAACGAGAGCCTTTCTAAGCCTTTCTCCTTTAAGTTTTGAAAGCCTTATCTCCTTTAACTGTTTTGCAAGTTTCTTATCCTTGAGGGATTTTTCAGTCCATTTTTCAAAGTCTCGGCGTTTATTGTGGAATTCTATAGATTTTATGCTGACTTTATTTAGGGCTGTTATTAGTCCCTCCAGGCTCCACGCCATAACCCCCGTGTAATATTTTTCTCCTATACCGGTGTAAAAGAGGAAAGGCTCATTAGGAGTTAAAGTTGCAAGCTTTAATCTGTTTTCAAAGTCTAAAATAGTTGCTTGTGCTGTCACAAAAGCGTCTACTGGAGAACTGAAAGGACTGAAATACGCGTGAACCTCCCCAGGAGCCCCTCCTGCCATAAACATGTAGTAAAGATGGTCACTGATTTGGAAGCACCGCCATATTCTAAGCAGTTCTTTGTCGTCAGACTCCTTAACTATGGGCTCAAGCCTTCTCACGTTAGTGTAGTAAGCCCATTGCATAGTGTTTCCAAGCCAACAACTAGCATCTCTTTCTAAATCAGCCCATGACACTGTCCCGCCAAGTTCTGGAACGTCAACCTCTCCTATAGGCTCGTACTTTTCCACAACTTCAGAGGGCGTAGACATGCGGAGATGCCACCACTTCAAAATTTCTCTAGGCAAATGCCTCAGAAAATCATGTATACCCGTTTCCGGCCAATGATGCTCTCCGAAGGTTTCGTAATCTGGGAAAATGTTTATACAATGTCCTTGAGTTGCAGCCAGCCAACTGGAATATTTGTCTGCTGTCAAGGGCCATTGGCTCCACCATCTTGCTGAAAATCGAAAGCCGATGTCGTCTGTAAGTTTGTAGTTTCGCAGTAAAAGTTTGATTTTATTACAGCTTTTTGGTGTGTAAAGGTAGTTTGGTGATTTTTCGTGCAGTATTTTTTCTGTGCCTTCTGTGAAAATTCCCTTGTATCCTAGTTCTTCCGCTGTTTTCGCTATAGCATTATTGTAAAGTAATTCTGTGTTTTCGAAAACCTGTGGCGTGTAACCAAGCAGGTCTCTTGTTATTTGCTGATGCATTTTCACCTGCTCAATGAACTCTTCTCTTTCAGGGTAAAGGCTTGCCAGCGAATGATAATAAGTTTGACTTAGAAATTCCACGCATCCGCTTTCTGCAAGTTGCTTAAAGGATTCTAATAAGTCTTTGTTAAACATTTCACATTGTTCCAGAAAAACGCCGGAAATGCTGAAAGAAACTTTTACCTGTTTTTTCTCTTTCTTATATGCCTCAATTAAGTCAAGCAGTATTTGGTTGGATGGGAAATAGCATTTTTGGCATGCTCTATTGAAAACTTCTTTGTTTACTGCACGGTCAAAGTAATAGTCGAAAAGTTCTTTTTTATTTACGCGTTTGAAAGCTTTGTTTTCCCAGAAAAAGTTCTTTTTTAATCTGTGAGGCTGGTGAACCTCAAAAACTAATACTATGTCGGTCAATTTGACGCCCTCTTCTTTTCATATCAAATTAGCTTTATTTTAGTTTGCTATAAAAGAGTCAATGTGCCTAATGAAGAATGTTGGATTCTGATTTTGAATTCATAATTTATTTATCTGTTATACTCGCATCTTTCCTTAAAAGGTGGAAATACCCCGTGTCAATTGAAAAACTAAAAATTGAAAGCCATCAGGAATTAGAACAAATGATAACAAGCGAGATAAATAAAATCGAAAAGGACTTAACGGTTATCTGCAGCAACGTTCCAATAAACGAAAAAGCTACACTGAACGTTCTATGCCATGACAACAACGGACAGCTTGTCATAGTCCAGCTAAGCACAGAACAGGATGATATAATGCTCCTTCATGGAATACAAAGCCTAGACTACGTTGACAAATTCAAATCCTTTCTAAAAGCAACATACAACAAACACAAAATAAGCGACAAAGAAAAGCCAAGACTAATACTAATTGCGCCGTCCTTCTCAGACGCATTACGCCTCGCCGTAGAAGGAATGAAAGGAATACAAGTAGACCTATACGAATGGGAATACTTGAAGCTTGGAGACCACAAAGGCCTCCGTCTTCAACCCATTTTTACTCGTAAGCCAGAAAAAGAAACGAAAGAAAAAGAAGAGAAGTCTTCTGAGAAAAAACGAGAGCCAAAACAAGCAAAGAAAAAGGGATCAGAACCAAAGCCTATACCAGAAGAAAAAGAAAAACCTCAACCTCCCGAATTAGAACCGCCAAAAGAAATGCCTCCACCACCGCCACCAGCAAAGGAAACTAAAGAAAAGCCAGAAGAAAAAGAGGAACCGCCAAAAAGGAAGTTAAAGTTATTCTAAAGCCTCTCAGATTCGCCAGCTTTTTCATTTGTTTACTAACTCTTTTCGAATCGTTCACGTAGATTAAATGTTGTTAAGGTGGAGTTGTATTGAGAATAGGATTTTTTGTCTGGGAATACCCTCCCGCCCTAGTCGGCGGATTAGGTACATACGCTGAGTACATAACACGAGAATTTGTCGCCATGGGGAATGACGTAACAGTTTTCACACTAAATCCTGGAAACTTAAAAACAAGAGAAATATTAAAAGGCGTAGAAGTCCACAGACCATTAATTGCAGATGCAAGCAACATTTTCCCAATGTTCGTTATCGACGACCTGAAAAAATGGGGCACAAACATTCGTTTGTTCAACGACATATTCATCTACAACATTTTGAGCGCAACAAAATTCATAAACAGCATGCTGAAAAAAGAAGGATGCAGCTATGATGTTGTTTGCGTTCATGATTGGCTAAGCAGCATCGCCGGAATCATTGTTAAAAATGAGACAAAAGTTCCAGTAGTTTTCCATGTGCACAGCACTGAATGGGGAAGAAGTGGAGGAAAAGGTTCAGAAGTTGTTTCCTACCTTGAATGGGAAACTTCCCAGAAAGCAGACAAGATAATAACGGTAAGTCAAGCCATGCAAGAAGACTTGATAAGGCATGGTTGGCCCAAATCTAAGATAAGCGTAGTTTGGAACGGTGTAAACCCTGAACGTTACAATCCTAAAAGCTGTAAGCCAGAGGATGTTGAGGCTGTCCGTAGCAAATATGATATTAAGCCTGACGAGAAAATGCTTCTTTTCCTTGGAAGACTCACATGGGTTAAGGGCATAGGAAATCTTGTTCAAGCCATGCCCATGGTTTTGGAGGAATATCCCAAAACAAAACTTGTAATTTTGGGCAAGGGCGAACAACAAAATGACATTATTGAAACTGCAAACAGGCTTGGAATAAACAGCAAAATAGCTTGCAGATTTGAATTTGTCCCAGAGAAAGAACGTATTTTGCATTATGCAGCAGCAGACGTTTGCATATTCCCCTCTACCTATGAACCCTTTGGGATAGTAAGTCTAGAAGCCATGGCAATGGCTAAACCCTTAGTGGTTGGCGCAAAAGGTGTCGTTGGTTTCAAAGAACAGGTGATTCCCTCTGGACCAGACCAAAATGGCGTCCATGTAAACGGTGGAAACCCAGCAGACATAGCGTGGGGTATTAAGGAAATTCTTTGTGATTCTGACCGTGCTAAAAGATGGGGTGAGAATGGCAGAAAACGAGTATTACAGTATTTTACTTGGAGAAAGGCTGCAGAACAAACCCTTCAAATATATGAGAGTCTTCAGCATATGCCAGAGACCAGCGAATGCAAAGTAGTAGATTTAATGGAAAAAATAACCCGTGAATAAAAAGAGTTACCAAAAAGTGGGAAAGTTAAGTTTTCCGAACAGCCGCCTTTTCTAAGGCAACAACTCCAGGCAATTTCTTACCCATTAAGAACTCTATTAAGGCTCCGCCAGCAGTGCTTACATAAGAGATTTTGCTGGATAATCCGAGCTCTTGAAGGGCAGCTATAGTGTGCCCGCCTCCAGCGAGAGAGAAAGCATTAGAGTTCGCGATTTCTCCAAATACCCCTTTTGTGCCATGGACAAACTCGCTATTTTCATAGACGCCCATGGGGCCACTGACCACAATAGATTTTGCGTCTCTAATGATTTTTGCATAAGCTTCAACAGTTCTGGCTCCAATATCAAATATGGGATAGTCTATGGGCATTTCTTCAACAGAAATCTCTTTTCTTTTTCCATCAATTTCCACGGCAACATCCACTGGAGTCTTAATGTTTTTAGAATATCTCTGCATAAGCTCTTTTATGCCTGGCACTAAACTCATAAGCTCCTTTTTCTCTAGGAATTCCATGTTTGGCTTACCCAGATTGACGCCTTTTGCTGTTAAGAAAACATGACCTACAACTCCACCTGTTAACACGTAATCTGCTATATTATTGGAAAGCACGTACCTGGAGATTTCAAGTGAGTCGTCTGCTTTGGCTCCACCCAAAACGAAAACGCACGGCTTTTCTGGATTCTCTAAAACTCGACTCAAAGATTTCAGTTCTTTTTCCATGATTCTTCCTGCAGCGCTTGGCAAAACAGCTGTAAATCCCACTATGGAAACATGGGCTCTGTGGGCAGCTGCAAAAGCATCATTTACAAAAAGGTCAGCTAGTGGCGCAAGATTTTTGACAAGCTCTGTTTTTGCATGTTCTTCGGGTGTTCCCTTTTTTATTTCGCCATCAAATGTCCTAACGTTCTCCAGAACAAGAATCTCGCTGTTTTTTAAGTTTTTAATGGCGTTTTTTGCTTTTTCTCCAAAAACATCGTCTACGTACTTCACTGGTTTGTCTAAAATCTTACCTAGGATTTCCGCATGTTGTTTTAAAGGTGTAAAGTCAGGGTCGCCTTTTCTTCCTTGATGCGCCAAAACCACGACTTTTGCGCCTTTTTCTGCAAGTTCTTTTATGGTGGTTTCGCCATGTCTCTTAATCCTTGTGTAATCTAGTATCTTTTTCGTTTTCGGGTCTATAGGCGAATTAAAGTCCACGCGCACAAGAACCGTTTTTCCTTCTAAAGCTACATCATCTAAGGTTAACAATCTAGACATGTTTTCCTCTCCAAAAAATAGGGGAATGGTAAATTATTGTACTCCATGCTGTTTATTTTGCCATTCTACAGATTTTTTCTATCATCCGCACCATTTTTACAGAGTAGCCCCACTCGTTGTCGTACCAAGCAAGCACCTTAACCAAGTTTCCGATGGCTATTGTAGAGAGACCGTCTACTATCGCTGAGTAAGGATTGTGTATAAAATCCGACGAGACCACAGGGTCTTCAGTGTAGCCTAAAATTCCTTTAAGTGGCCCTTCAGCTGCCTCTTTGAAAGCTGCGTTAACCTCTTCTTTGGTAACCTCTCTTTCCAATTGGGCAGTGAAGTCTACTATTGAAACGTCTGGGGTAGGAACACGTAGGGCAAGCCCCGTCATTCTTCCTTGGAGTTCTGGCACAGTTAAAGTCGCAGCTTCAGCTGCTCCTGTAGTTGTGGGAATAATATTAAATGCTGCTGACCTTGCCCGTCGAAGGTCTCTGTGTTGCATGTCTAGAAGACGTTGATCATTAGTGACAGAGTGGACTGTGGTCATTATGCCAGCCTTCACGCCAAACTTGTCATTTAACACTTTAGCCACTGGTGACACACAGTTCGTTGTGCACGACGCTAGGGAGATTATGTGATGCCTTTCCGGATCATACTTATCATCATTCACGCCGTAAACCACAGTTAGGTCTGCACTGGTGGCTGGACTCATAGGCGCAGAAACCAGCACTTTTTTGGCTCCTGCCTGTAGATGTTTTGCAGCGTCTTCTCTCTTTCTGAACCTTCCAGTTGATTCGACAGCCAAGTAGACGTCCATCTCTCCCCAGGGCAGCTTCGCCGGGTCTGGTTGTGCCAGAACCTTCAACGTTTGTTTGACAACACCGTCTTTCTTGATAACAATAGTGTCTCCCTGGGCTTCTACGTCGAAAGGTAAAGGTCCATGCACTGTGTCGTGTTTTAGGAGGAAAGCTAGGGTCTTTGCGTCTGTTAGGTCGTTAACCACGGCGAAATCTATTTCGGTTCCTGTTTCTAAGGCTGCTCTGTATAAAAGGCGTCCTATTCTTCCAAATCCGTTAATAGCTACTTTAGTTGCCATTTCTAATCACCATATTACATCATTTATTCTAAAATTCCACTAATTAATCTTATTATACGCCAAAATTTCACTGTAACTTTCGTAGAGCAATTTCAGCGGCAAGAACCATTGGCTCCCAAGTCTCGTTTAGCGGCGGTGCGTAGGCAGTATCCGCTTTCGCTAAGTCTCTCACAGTCATCTGCTTTTGTATGGCGAATGACAATGCATTTACACGCTGAGTTACCTGTTCGCCTCCGATTATCTGTGCTCCAACTATCCTTTCGGTCTCCTTCTCCACAACGAGCTTAATTCTGATTGGTAATCCTCCAGGATAATATTCTGGTCTAGTTTTGGAAGTTATAGTTCCCGTGATTGTTTCAAGTCCAACTCTTTTTGCAAAAAACTCTGTTAATCCTGTAACACCTATCTCTGTGTCAAAAAACCTTGTGACTGCAGAACCTAACACTCCTGGGAAAATAGCATACCCACCAGCTGCGTTAGTTCCAGCTACTTTCGCTTGTCTAACAGCAGTTGTTCCTAACTGAGAAAGAGTTGGTCGCCCTGTAA
>CBETPM010000020.1:0-8957 GCA_965538135.1 Candidatus Bathyarchaeota archaeon | reverse complement strand
TTCTGCTCGGAATAGGCGACCTACAAATTGACGCTTTTATTGCGCCCGGACATGTAAGCACTATTATTGGTTTGAAACCCTACGAGATTTTCCCAAAAGCCTATCGTATGCCAACCGTTATAGCGGGGTTTGAGCCCCTAGACGTTTTATTCGCCGTATACATGATTCTGAAGCAGATTAGAGAAGGCAAAGCCCGTTTAGAAAACGAGTATGTCAGGGCGGTAAGCTGTGAAGGAAATGTTAAAGCTCAAGAACTTATGCGCCGCGCATTTAAAGTTGTGGATGGAGAATGGCGAGGCTTAGGAAGACTCCCAGCATCCGCCTTTAAACTGAAAAAAGAATATGCTGGTTATGATGCGCGGGAAAAGTTTAATGTTAAAGTTGAACATGGAAGAGACTTGCCCCCAGGTTGCCAATGCCACTTGGTTATGATTGGAAAGATTAAACCTACAGAGTGCCCACTTTATATGAAAGCATGCACACCGCAAAAGCCTATCGGCGCTTGCATGGTTAGCATAGAAGGAACATGCCGAATATGGGCAAAGACGATAAATAGACAAGAACTAAAATAAATTAAGATGTAGAAGGTGTTGTTTATGTCAGAAGAAGAAATGAAAAAGGAACTTGTGGAGCTTCGTGAAAGAATTGTGAAACTCGAAGTAAAAGTTGAAGAGTTAAGCAAGCGTGTTGAAAACCTCGCAAACTATGCCAGAGAACTCTACAATTATCTCCAAAGAAGATAAGCAAAACTGCTATGAAGTTTTTGATTCATAGAAAAGCTTTTATTCAAAACACACAAACCGTTCAACGAGGCATTATAAATGAGTTTAGAATCAAACAGAACATTAGGTGGGATAGGAGCAATACTGATAGCCATCGGTTCATTGGGCGCTTTTTCTGGCTTAGTTGGCATATTAAGTCTCATAGGTATAATACTTGTGCTAATAGCAATGAAAGGATTATCAGAAGTTTACGGTGAAAGGGGCATATTTGATAACGCACTTTACGGTTTCATCTTCGGCATCATCGGAACCATCGCTGTTATAGCTATGGCTGTTATGGCTTTCCTTGGAATGGGTGTGTCTATGGGAGCGGGAGGAATGCCCGACTTTACAAATATATGGACTTGGATAGGAGCGATAATAGTAATTTGGGTAATCTTTGTAATATTCGTTATCCTAGAAGCCATATTTTACAAGAAATCATTTAATCTGCTTGCTCTAAAATCTGGAGAGAAAATGTTTAACACGGCTGGATTATTGTTGCTTATAGGCGCTATTTTAACCATAATATTCATCGGTGCAATATTAATGCTAATAGCTTGGATACTAGCCGCTGTGACCTTCTTCTCAATAAAAACCCCATCCACTCAGCCCCCACCAGCACCACCTCAACCTCCACCGCCTCCACCATAAACTCCCCCTATTCTATTTTCAAAACTATTTTAACTACGAAACAACTAATTTGAGAAAATAGGAGCGAACTAACTCATGAGCGCACACTTTGACAAAAAGTATACGGGTAAGTGTATTGATTGCGGTTCACCTTTAGAACTTTTTGAAATAGACCTAGCTAAAGGAAAGCGGGTTATGCAGTGTACCCGCTGTGGTTTATACCATTTTTACAAAAAAGATTTTTTCGGAAAATGGAAACTTATCAAGGCTGGAAAAGTTTCAGACTTGTGGGAAAATTCCAAAAAATAATCAGCATATCCTTGGAACAGGGTCTCCCACAGGTCTAGAGATTATTCTCTTTCCGCCAACAACCGTTTGCATGGCAACTCCGCTAAATTCCGCGGTTGCCTCTCCTACAATTTCTGCTTCATACCCCTCTTCTGTCCTTTTTAAAAGCTCCAAAACTTCTTCAGCCTTCTCCTTAACAACCCCTATCAACAGCTTTCCTTCGTTGCCAACTTCCAGCGGATCTAAACCCAACATCTCACAAGCCGCCCTCACATCCTCCCTTATCGGGATTTTATCCTCATATACAAGTATGCCTACCTTCGATTTTTCGCTGAACTCGTTGAGGGCATCAGCAACACCACCACGAGTGGGATCTTTCATGGCAACTATGCCACCAACTTCACCAAGCAAACGCTGAACCAGACGATTTAAAGGCTTTACATCAGATTTTATTTCACTTCCAAAGCTTAATCCTTCCTGGGCAGACAAAACCGCTAAGCCGTGGTCGCCAATAGTTCCTGAAACCAGTATTTTGTCTCCAGCCTTTATGTTTGAATCAAGAATCCAACGCTCTTTGAAGCCGCTTCGAAACAGCCTAACCACCTCAATGTTCCGTTCTAAAGCTGCCGTTCTTCTACCAACACCTGAAACGTTTACCACACAACCGCCCAAACTGCCTCGTTCAACAACTTTAGTGTCCCCAGTAACTATGCTTACACCCGCTTCGTTGCATGTTTGTTGCATACTAGCTAAAATCTTTTCAAAATCAGCCAAGGCTAATCCTTCCTCCAAAACAAAACCACATGCTAAAGCATAAGGCTCAGCACCCAAAACCGCTATATCATTAACTGTCCCAGAAACAGCCAAACGTCCAATATCTCCGCCTGGAAAGAAAATAGGCTTAACAGCGTGAGAGTCGCTTTTCAATACAACATCGCCAACAACAGCCGCGTCATCTAAGGCCTCTAGCGGCACTTCACTATTGCCTATCCCACCAAAATACTTGACAACGTAATTTTTGACCAGATCATGCATGACTGTTCCACCAGCACCATGCAACATGGTTATATGCTCATTTTCCGCCAAATCCAAACTCACCTTAACCGCGAATATTCAGCTTAAAGTCAAACATAAACACATCGCAACAAAAAGCAAAATTTCCCAAAGTGTCGCATATTCCTTAAAAGCTTGAAATAACCAAGAAAACATTTCTTTAATGGAAAACCATATAAATAGCCATAACGCTGTTCAATTGCACAGTTTGGAGAGACTACAAAGTGCCAAAATGGGGATACTCCATAACAGAAGAAGAATTAGACCCTGAAAAAACAGTCAAAGCAAGCGCACGAGAGGTTAGAGTATCCCATAAATCTGCCCGAGAAGTATGCAAAACAATTAAGGGCATGACGCTTATCCAAGCCAAAAAATACCTCCGCGAGGTCATAGCCAAAAAAAGACCAGTGCCCTTCACAAGATTCAAAAAGAAAGCTGGACACCGCCACGGAATCGAAAAAGCTTATGCTGGCAAATACCCAGTGAAAGCAGCAAAACATATCCTAAAATTGCTTGAGGGAACAGAAGCCAACGCCGAATACAAAGGATTAGACACTGACAGACTGCGCATAATCCACGCAGCCGCATACCCAGGAATGAAAATTAAAGGTTACACTCCAAGAGCTTTCGGAAGAAGCTCCCCAGAATTTGAAACTCTAACCCACATAGAACTAGCCCTAGAAGAAAAGCCACTAGAAACAGAAGAGGAAACCTAAAATGGCCGTCGTGAAACATTTCATATCGGAATCCATTAAAAAAACAGAAATCGACGAATTTTTGCAGAAGAAACTGGAAAGAGCAGGCTATGGCGGAGTAAACATTTCCAAAACTCCCTTAGGAACCCACATAGTCATATACGCCATGCGTCCTGGACTAGTGATAGGACGCGGCGGAGAAACCATAAGAGAACTTGCAGGCCTTTTGGAAGAAAAATTTGAAGTCTCAAACCCTCAAATTTCTGTTTCAGAAATAGAAATCCCAGAACTAAACGCTCATGTTGTAGCTTCACGCATCGCCTCAGCCCTCCAAAGAGGAGTACACTTCAGACGAGCCGGATTCTGGGCGCTAAACCAAGTAATGGAAGCCGGAGCACTAGGCGTAGAAATAATCATAAGCGGTAAACTACGAACCGAAAGAGCAAGATATGAAAAGTTCCGTGCAGGATATTTGCCAAAATGCGGAGAACCAGCCCTGAAATACATGAGGAAGGCTGAAGTCCACGTACAACTCAAACCAGGCATATTCGGCGTTAAAGTTAGAATAATGCCTCCAGACGCGGAGTTTCCAGATAAAATCCAAATAGTGGAAACCCCACCGCAAGAAGAAACAGTAGAAGAAAAAGCAGCAGAAGAAGCAACTGAGGAAGCCGTCAAAACGGTCAGCGAAGAAAAGGAGGAAACAGAATAAAATGCCAATACTTAGAATCAAAGAAATCCGCGAAATGTCCTCCGAAGAACGAAACAAAAGACTTGCAGAACTAAGAACAGAACTTCTCAGACTGAAAACAATGATCAAAGCCGGCGGCACCATAGAAAATCCGGCAAGAATAAGACAGCTTCGAAAAACCATTGCTCGCATACTTACAATCGAAAATGAACAAAAAGCTAAACCAGAAAAACAGAAACAAAAGGAGAAGAAAAAGAAATGAAAGTCACGCCGGACATAATTCGCTACGAGTTTATAGGAACAGAAGTTAAAGTTGCGAAAAGTAGCCATTCTGGTTATGTTGGAATATCCGGAAAAGTGATAGACGAAACTCGTAACACATTCGTATTAGAACATGAGGGGAAAAGAAAAACAGTCGTAAAAGATGCCGCCATTTTTCATTTTAAATTCCCCGATGGAACAATTGTTGAAATTGACGGTAATCTTCTTGTGGGAAGACCAGAAGACCGCCTTAAAAAACGCGTTAGGAGGCTTTGGTAATGTCCCTAACCTTTAAGAAACCAAAGAAAACATGCACCGACAGGAACTGTCCATTCCACGGAGACCTACCCATAAGAGGGCGCGTATTAGAAGGGCTTGTTGTAAGCGCGAAAATGGATAAAACAGTGATAGTAAAACGCGAATATCTTCATTACATTCCAAAATTTATGAGATATGAAAGAAGGCAAAGCCGCATTCCATCCCATAATCCTCCATGCATAGACGCAAAAGAGGGAGAACATGTAAGAATAGCGGAATGCCGTCCCATAAGCAAAACAGTATCTTTCGTTGTGGTAGAAAAGCTGGAGGAAAAGTGAAATGGCGGCAAGAGCAAAACAACGAGCGTTAATTGCAAAAGGAATGCTTGGACACGGACCAAAAATTTCAAGGGGCCTGCCAACAGGCGCTCTTCTAAAATGCGCAGATAACACTGGAGCCAGAGAACTGAGATTAATCCAAGTTATGGGATATAAGGGAGGACTGCGACGCTACCCTTCCGCAGCAGTAGGCGACAAAATAACAGTTTCAGTTAGACATGGATCGCCAGACATGAGAAAGAAAATCTTCCAAGCAGTTATCGTGAGACAGAGAAAACCCTACAGAAGAGCTGAAGGCATCTGGGTTCAATTCGAAGATAACGCAGCAGTAATAATAACTCCTGACGGCGAAATGAAAGGTTCAGAAATCCGCGGTCCAGTGGCAAAAGAGGCTGCTGAAAGATGGCCTAGAATAGCAAGTGCCGCCAGCATAATAATATGAGAGGAATGGAAAATGCAAGCATTAAAACCCGTAACCAAACCTTCAAAACAGAGAAAAAGGCTGTATCAAGCCCCAGATCATATACGTTACAAACTTATGGCCGCGCCTCTATCGCCAGAGCTACGAGCCTCCCACGAGGTTAAGGCCCTCCCTGTAAGAAGCGGTGATACCGTACGTATAATGAAGGGTGACCACAAAGGATTTGAAGGAAAAATAACGCGTGTGGATAGAGGAAAATATAGAATCTATGTTGAAGGACTAACAAGAGAGAAAGTTGATGGAACCACCATATTTGTTCCCGTCCATCCCTCAAAAGTTATGATTACAAAACTGAACTTGGATGATAAATGGCGCAAAAGAATCTTGGAAAGAAAGAAAGCAAGACATCTTGCGAAGAAAGAAGTTACGGAGAAGGTCGTTGAAAAGAAAAGGGAAGTTGTTGTTGAAGAAAAGATTGTGGAAGAAAAACCTAAAAGAAGAAAGAAAGCCCCCGTCAAAAAACCAAGAACGAAAAAAGCGAGAAAGAAGACAGAAGAAAAAGAGAAAAAGCCTAGGAAAAGGAAAAGCCCAGCAAAAAAGAAAACCACACGTAAGACTAAAAGTGAAGAAGGAGGAACTTAATTTTGGGTAAAAAAGGAGCATCCACGGGTTTAAAGCGGAAACCTGCGCCACGGTCATGGCCAATCCACCGAAAGGAATTCGTGTGGACGGTTAAGCCTTCTTCCGGTCCGCATTCTTTAGAAAATTGTCTCCCCTTAGTCATAATTTTGCGAGAAATGCTAGGATTTGCGCATACAAGAAAAGAGTCTAAAGCAATAGTTTCCAGCGGAAAAGTTTACGTTGATGGTAAAGTCAGGCGAGAAGACAACTTTCCAGTGGGTTTAATGGATGTTGTTTTCATAACAGATGTGGACAAGTACTTCCGTGTTTTGCCGTCTAAAAAAGGTTTAATTTTACATACCATTGACAAGAAAGAAGCAGAATTCAAGCTTTGCAGAATCGAGAACAAGAATGTTGTAAAAAATGGGCATATACAACTCAACCTTCATGATGGTTCAAATATACTTATTAAGGCATCTGAACAGGAAGCTTCTCAAGGAAATATTTACAAAACATTTGACACCCTAAAAATAGGCTTGCCCAAAAGAGAAATTCTTGAACATGTCAAAATAAAAGAAGGCAATTTTGCTATAATTACTGGCGGAAAAAATATTGGCAATTATGGAAGAATCCTTGAGATCGAAAAAGCTGAAGGAAAGAAACGCAGACATGCCCTGGTAAAAATCGAAGATGAAAAAGGCAATACTTACCAAACGATCTTAAACTTTGTTTTTGCTATAGGCGAAGAAAATCCGCTTATAACCCTGCCGGAGGCGCCATAAAATGTCTGAAGAAGAAATAAGTAAAACTTGGGAGCAGCAGCCAATGCTTAAACCTAGAATCGAAAAAGTAGTGGTCAACATAAGTGTTGGAAAATCTGGTGAACCATTGGAAAAGGCCACAAAAGTTCTAAAGGAGCTGACTGGACAAAATCCGTGTAAAAGAAAAGCTAAGAAAACTATAAGAGATTTCGGCATTAGAAGAGGAGAACCCATCGCTTGTATGGTAACTTTAAGAAAACAGAAAGCAATAGAATTTTTAAAGAAAGTTTTACCAGTAGTGGACAACAAGATTTCTAAGGGATGCTTCGATGAACACGGCAACTTTTCCTTTGGCATAAAAGAACACATAGAAATCCCAGGTGTTAGATACGACCCGGAAATAGGAATTTTCGGCATGGACATTTGCGTTTCTTTAAGTCGCCCCGGATACAGGGTTAAAAAACGGAGAATAGAAAAAGGAAAAATAGGCTCAAAACATCTTTTAACCCCAGAAGAAGCCATGGTTTTTGTTAAAGAGGCGTTAGGAGTTGAAATTGTATAGGTGAGATGCGTCTATGGGTAAACAGAAACCTAAGAAAGAAAGAAAATATGGAAAAGGCGCCAGACCATGTAGCAGATGTGGGTCTTACGGGCCGGTTATTCGACGTTACAATTTATATTTATGCAGACATTGTTTTAGGGAAGTAGCCAAAAAACTTGGATTTAAAAAATATGAGTGACGAGGAAGCGCTGATGGATACCATAGCTAATGGTTTAACAACAGTCATGAATAATGAGATGCGAAATAAACGCGAGTGCGTGATTAGCCCAGCCTCTAAACTTTTAGGAAAAGTTTTGAGAATAATGCAGTTAAACGGCTACATTGGAGAGTTCGAGTTTATAGATGATGGGCGTTCTGGAAAGTTTAAGGTTCAACTTTTGGGAAGAATAAACAAGTGTGGAGCAATAAAACCACGCTTTTCCGTTAAATCCGAGGAAATTGAGGAGTGGGAGAAAAAATTTCTTCCATCAAGAGAGGTAGGAATATTAATAATTTCAACACCGAATGGAGTGCAATCGCATAGAGATGCAAAGGAAAAACGTGTGGGAGGAAAACTATTAGCCTTCGTTTACTAGAGGATGATTTCAAATGCGGTCTGTAGAAGTCTCAAAAACCCTTCCGATCCCCGACGATGTAGAGGTAACCTTGGAAGGAAAGAAAGTAACAGTTAAAGGCGCCAAGGGAACCTTAACCCGCGACTTTTTCTACGCTCCAATAAAACTTGAATTTAACGATAAAACAATCCGAGTTTGGGCGGAATGGCCCCGCAAGAAAGAAGCAGCCCTCGTAGGCACAATTTACTCCCACATTCAAAACATGATTACAGGAGTCAGAAAAGGATTCACATACAAACTCAAAATAGTCTTTTCCCACTTTCCAATTTCAGTAAAAGTTAAAGACAAAGAAGTTTTAATTGAAAACTTTACCGGAGAACGGAACCCAAGAAAAGCCAAAATAATAGGCGATGTCAAAATCAAAGTTCAAAGCGAAGACATCATCATTCAAGGCATAAATTTGGAAGAAGTAAGTCAAACAGCAGCAAACATAGAACAAGCTACAAAAGTGAAAAATAAAGACCCCCGCGTCTTCTTAGACGGCATCTACATATACGAAAGAAGTGAGGGAATGGAAGAGTGACAGAACAGAACGCGGTGAACAAGGAAAAAGCACTAAAACTTAGAAAACGAGTGAAAGAGACAAAACCAGATTTTCTAAGACAAGAAAGCTGGAGATATAAACGTCTTAAAGAGAACTGGCGCAGGCCCCGCGGAATAGACAACAAAATGCGAAGAAAAATCAAGGGATGGCCAGCCACCGTAAACGCAGGTTACAGAGGACCAAAAGCTGCTAGAGGACTTCACCCTTCAGGCTATGAAGAAGTTCTCATACACAATTTAAGCGAACTTAAGAAGGTTAACCCGAAAACTCAAGCTATACGAATTGCACATACCATTGGTAAAAGGAAGCGGACAAGAATTCTTGTTGAAGCGAGAAAAAAGAAGATCAAGATTTTGAATTTGAAAGAAGCTAAGGAAGCGATTGAAGAAGGGAAAAAGCCTGTAGAAGAGGGAGAAAAAAGAGAAGAATTGGAAAAGAAAGGTGAAGTTGAGGAAA
>CBETPM010000019.1:0-9190 GCA_965538135.1 Candidatus Bathyarchaeota archaeon | reverse complement strand
GTAAGCTTATTTTAGACACAATAGTGGAAACCGAAGAAGGGGCTATAGGTAAACTCATTGAAGAAGAGCTTCAAGAACATTTCTTAATGTTAGGTGATACTGAAAAAATTGAAGATTACTTAGAAAAAGTTAGTAACGAAGATTTGGCGAAAATAGGGTACAAAGATGAGCAAGAAGTGATAGACAAAGCAAAAGAGTTATTTGAACATTTTTTAGGAAGAAAACGGGTATATAGAAGAAATCGTGGAGTAATCTTTGCCTTTTATAATAAAACAGGAAAATTTGACATACTTGTTGCTAAGGATTCAAAGATTGTTTATAAAACGGAAAAAACAGTATTTATTAGCAACAGGGACAAAGTGGTTTTAAAAACTCCGCAGAAAGTCATTCTGTTAAAGCATAAGAAATGTTTTGTCATCGCCTAAAGTACCTGTTTCAGAGCTACTTTCTTATTTTCCGATAAAGGAAGGCTATAATGTCTATTATTATTAGCGTGGTAAGAATGAGCAATGGGCTTCCAAGAAACTGGTTCGCAAAGGATTCGTCGGCAGCTCTAACATTACTCATTGGATAGAATAAAAGGAAAATTAAATTCAAAACTAGCATGATTTTCTCTGCCATTCCATCTTCACCAAAGCTAGGTTATGCTGACGTTCTGTATTTGGAAGTACCTTTTAGCCAGAAATCGCAGTCTTTCAGCGTTCCGCCCATTTTTTCCTATGGCTACACCCTTGTCCCGTGGATTAACATTTACAACAGCAATGGTTTTTCCGTCTGGTCTTTCGGTTATGCGAACCTCTCGTACCGCGGCGGGTTTTAAGGCATTTTTAATGAACTGCGCCGGCTCGTCGGAATATTCAATTATCTCATGCTTCTTTCCGGTCATCCTTTCTAAAACACGAATGTTTCTTCCGCCCTTGCCTATGGCAATACCAACCTGTCCCTCGTTAACCACAAAGATTACTCGCCCTTGTTCTTCGTCTACAATGCAGTCTTTGACACTTGCGCCAGTTATGCTTTCAAACAATGCGATATAACGCATTTCTGTGCTTGTAAATTTAATTCCGCTCGTCATTCGCTTCCTCCGCTTAACCCTTCCTCTTCAATTTTTTCTGTTAATCCAAGAATTTCAGAATCACCGGGCTCTCTTATACTTAACGCTGAAATTGGGAAAGGTTTTCCACAGATACCCGCCAAATCAATGGATGTGCCTTTATAAGTGATTATGGGCACCTTTGAAAGTCTACAGTAATACTCTAGGTCGCTTCTGATGTTTGAAGGGCAGTTTGAGGCTAAAATCACCATTTTAGCTCTACCGGTCTTGGCATTCTGTATAGCGGATTTTGCTCCAAAAGTCACTTTGCCCGTTTTCACCGCTGTGGCAATAGCTTTGTCAATGTCAATCATTCACCTTCACCTTTACTCTCGCCTTTGCCTTTTGACTCTAACGTTGACATAAACAATTCAACTAGTCCTGTGCCAATAGGTATAGATTGCCCAACTATTACGTTTTCGGTTACGCCTTCAAGAGGGTCGCTTTCGCCTTTTACAGCAGCCTCAACAATATTCGGAACAGTTATTTCAAAGGCCGCCCGGGCTAAGACACTTGATTTTTTGCCGCTTATCCCGTGCCTGCCTATTTGTTGCACTTCACCAGTAGCAGTCATCATGTCAGCAACAAGCATTACATGGCGAATGTCCACGTCCAAACCTTGCTCCTCCAAAACTCCTTTAGCTTCATGAATTAGGGCGTTTCTAGCTGCTTCTATTCCTAAGGTTTTTGCTATTTCATGAACGTTGTTTGTGGTTGTTCTTGAAGTGTCTACGCCAGGAGCTTCTAATACCTTGGGAAGATTGGAGCCATCAGTTCTTATAACCCATTCACCTTGTTCTTCGGTAACCAGAACACGTTTTATGTTGGATACTCCACGGATATAGAAAGATGAGACTTTGTCAAGAAGTTTTCTAATAGCTTCAGCTTTTTTGGGCTTTATGTGTATCTTATTGCCTCTTATTCTCACCCTGGCGTTTTGAAAGCTAACCTTCTCTTTTAATTCCTCTATAGTTACGCCTCTGTCTTCCATCATCGTCTTACTGAGTTCCACAATTATTTCTCCACGGATTGGGTCTTCGTAGATTTTCTCCGCAAGATTCTCTAGAGTTGTGTAAACTATGTTACGGGCGATTTTCACAGCTGATTCTCTGCTTTTTCTATACTTTTCTGTAAGGTATATGGTCATTATG
The DNA here is from genome assembly GCA_965538135.1 of Candidatus Bathyarchaeota archaeon. GTDB lineage: Archaea > Thermoproteota > Bathyarchaeia > Bathyarchaeales > Bathycorpusculaceae > PIXZ01. The sequence continues at coordinate 6,946 of CBETPM010000019.1, read as the reverse complement.
GGTGTAGAGGGCATACGTCTTGCATCAACAATTTCTATCAGTCTAGGCAATCCTAAGGTTACGTTCTGCTCTCTAACACCAGCATAGTGGAATGTTCGCAGAGTCATCTGTGTGCCGGGCTCGCCTATTGACTGGGCTGCCACTATTCCTACAGCTTCGCCGGGCTCCATTAAAGCCTGCTTATAACGTTCAATTGTCAACCGAATTACTTTGTCTACGCCTTTTTCAGTAAGCTTTGCTTTGGCTAGACCATGCTTAAGCTTGCTCAAAATTAGGGGTGTAAGTTGTCCTTTAATCCTTTTCAGTTGCTCTTTAATGTATTCTTTTGATGCTGGTGTACCTTTTCTTGTAGCTATTTTTATCTGTTCAATAAGCCTTGTTACGTTAACAGCTTTACCATGGTCGCTTTTTGCTGGGTCAACACCATCTTCGCCATACCTGAACTGAATTATGTCCCCAGCAGAGTTTCTTACAGTGCCATCGTATTCTAGACGGATATGTTCCAAGGCGTTAATCAGTCTTCTTTGCATGTAACCGCTTTGTTGGGTTCTAACGGCTGTATCTACAAGTCCTTCTCTGCCACCCATCGCGTGGAAGAAAAATTCTATGGCGTCAAGCCCCTTCTGATAGGACGAGTTTACAAATCCTCGTGCTTTCGGACTGGGATCGCCAGATTTAAAGTGTGGCAATGCACGACCCAGATATCCCCGTAATATCCGCTTTCCACGAACAGACTGCTGTCCTACACAAGCGCTCATCTGTCCAATGTTTAGGCTTGAACCTCTAGCGCCAGACCTTGTCATCACTATTCCAGAATTTTCCAAGGTAAAGTCTTCATCTGCTATTCTTCCCGCTTCATCTCGGGCTTTAGCAAGTTCGTTCATCACGTAGATTTCGAAGGATTCTTCAAGAGTTTGACCCGGAAGCCTTGGCAGAGTGCCTCTACGATAGCTTTCTATCAGTTCTTCTACTTTTTTCTGAACTTTTTCCATGATTTTCTTTATCTTGTTCTCTGCTTTTGGAGAAAGCACAAGTTCATCGTAAGAGTAGGTAAAGCCTCTCATAGTCAAGAAAAGTTTAAGCAATCTCGTTATCTTGTTTAAAAATTCCCGCGCTGCCTTTGAGCCATACTCTTTTATTATTCTGTGAAGAAGACTTTCGGACTGTTCCGCGCCTATGGAACGCCTGTCAATAACACCGCTTATTAATTCGCCATTTTTCACAACTACATAAGCATCATAAGGACATTTTTCTTCTTGACATTTGGCACAGCCTTGGCAAATGTTAGCCTTCAAAACATAGTTCATATCCTTCGGCAAAAATACGCTGAAGATTTGTTTGCCAGTCCATAGAGGCTGCGGCTCTTTTATTTTTGGCTCTGGCAAAGGTCCTTCATATTGCGCTGCAATTAATAGTCGATTAACCTCTTCTTTTGTAAGATAGTTTGCTTTACGCGTGAAAAGGTAGGCTGCCGTGATAAAGTCTCGAATAGCACCGATTATTGGCCCCCCAAATCTAGGTGATAATATTTGATCTTGAACTTGCATTAGCAACAGAGCTTCAGTTCGTGCTTCTTCGCTTTGAGGCACGTGTAGGTTCATTTCGTCACCGTCGAAGTCTGCATTGTAGGGGGGACATACGCAAAGATGTAAACGGAAGGTTTTGTATGGCAAAACTCGTACGTAATGGGCCATGATGGACATACGGTGGAGAGATGGTTGACGGTTGAATATGGCTATGTCTCCATTTCTAATATGCCTTTCTACAATAAAGCCTGGCTCTAAAGACTCTGCAATTTTTTCTCTGTCCACAACAAACTCAAGTCTTACACGCTTACCATCTGGTCTAATAATGTAAAGGGCGCCTGGATATACTTCTGGACCATTTTTAACAAGTTTTTTCATCTCTTCTAGATTCCATTCTGTAACTTTTTCTGGAACAGAAAGGCGCATAGCCACTTGGAGGGGCACGCCAACCTCGTTTATGTCCAAGTTTGGGTCTGGAGAAATTACGGTTCGGGCTGAAAAGTCAACTCTTTTCCCTGAAAGGTTGCTTCTAAATCTTCCCTCTTTTCCTTTTAATCTTTGTGAAAGGGTTTTTAGGGCTCTTCCTGAACGATGTCTGGCTGGGGGTATACCTGAAGCCTCATTGTTGAAGTAAGTTGTTACATGGTATTGAAGAAGTTCTGAAAGGTCTTGAATTATGAGGGTGGGTGCCCCGGCATCCATGTTTTCTTTAAGTCTCTGGTTGATGCGAATTATGTCTACCAGTTTGTGGGTTAAATCATCTTCGGAACGGATACCAGATTCTAAAGTGATTGAGGGGCGAACATAAACTGGAGGAACGGGCAAAACTTGAAGAACCATCCATTCTGGACGTGCAAATTTCGGATTGAAACCAAACAATTCAAGATCTTCATCGGGTATACGTTCCAACCTTTCCCGGACCATGCTGGGTGTCAGAGGTTCAGAACCACTTTCAGGTATTTGCTCACTAAACTTTGTTGGCTTCTCAAAAACTATTTTATATTGAATGGTACCGCAGTGGGGACACTGTTTAATTTTTGCTTTTTGAACAACTGATTTGTAGAGTTCGTTGGGAACTGTGCCGAAAAGCTGACGAGTTCTATTTATTTTATTTCGAAATCTTTTGATTATTTCGTCGGAAAGAAGTATGCGCCCACAATTTCTGCAGGTGGTTCTCAAAAGGTCGTATATTATCTTTGTAAATTCTATATGTATTATCGGAACAGCAAGTTCGATATGGCCAAAATGCCCCGGACAGCGAAGAGCAGTGTTCCCACAAGTTTTACATCTCTGCCTTGGCTCTAATGTTCCAAGTCTGCCGTCCATTAGTCCAGCGGTTATAGGGGCGCCGTCTTCATCATAAGTGTCAGGTGTTTGAATTTCTACAACTGAAAGCTTACGAATTTCTTGAGGTGAGAATAATCCAAAGCTTATTTCATCGACAACTTTGTGAACTGCCTCTTCTACTGCCATTTTACGCCTTCTCCTTGAGCTTTAATTTCGGTGCTACACAAAGGCTCATCAACTCTTGTAGAAGAAGTTTAAACGCGTAAGAAACTATAACCGGGGAAACCTTTCCTTTTTCCTCGCAAATGTTACAGACGTATTTTCTTTGCCTCATGTCATAGTAGGCTACATGACCACAGTTTTCGCAAACATATAAAGTGTATTTGTCCGACTCCTCTAACAGTCTATCTTGGAGAAGCATAGCTGCCCCATGTCCGATTAAGCAGTCGCGCTCCATTTCTCCAAATCTTAACCCTCCACCTCTAGCCCTCCCCTCTGTAGGCTGCCGCGTGAGCATTTGTACTTGCCCTCTTGCCCGTGCATGTATCTTGTCTGAAACCATATGATGCAACTTTTGATAATAGACAACTCCAACAAAGACGTCTGCAACAAGTTTTTCGCCGGTTACACCATTGTAGAAGATTTCGCTTCCTGTGTGGCTGAATCCTAACTGGATTAGGGCTTTTCTTAGTTCTTCGGGTTTATCGTTTGAGAAAGGTGTTCCATCGATAAGTCTTCCCTGCATCGAAGCCACTTTTCCAGCTATGGATTCCACAAACTGCCCGATGGTCATTCTTGATGGTATGGCATGCGGGTTTATTATTATGTCTGGAACTATGCCGTCTTCTGTGAAGGGCATGTCCTCTTGGGGAACAATCAAGCCTATTACACCCTTTTGTCCGTGGCGGGAAGCAAACTTATCACCTAATTCTGGAATCCGCTGGTCTCGAACTCTAACTTTCACAAGTTTACTTCCTTCGCCTGATTCTGTTATGAAAATTGCATCCACAGTGCCCGTTTCTGAAGGACGCATATCCACCGAAGTATCCCGCATCGAAGGACCTTTCACCTCAAACTCTTTATATTCTTCAAGAAATCTCGGCGGGCTTATTCGCCCTATTAACACGTCGCCTCCAGAAACACCGGCTTCTAGGCTTATTATTCCGTCAGGCTCTAAAAGCCTATAATATTGTTCTCCTCTATATCCGCGTATTCCAGGCTCTGGCAATGTGAATTTGTCTTTTAATCCGCCTAAATATTGGCGGCATTCTCCCTCATATATTCTGTAGAAGGTGGAGCGACCTAAACCTCTTTCTATGGATGCTTTATTAAAGATTAAGGCGTCTTCCATGTTGTAGCCTTCATAGGAAAGCACGGCAACGACGCAGTTTTGCCCCGAAGGGCGTAGTTTATAGCCCATCATTTCCATTAATGCTGTTTCAACTATAGGTATCTGTGGATAATGTAAAATGTGAGACCTTGAGTCGACACGTTGGTGGAAGTTTGTGGCATAGACCCCTAAGGCCTGTTTTGCCATAGCTGCCTGATAGGAGTTGCGGGGTGACTGGTTATGTTCTGCGTAGGGTATGGTGGATGAGCATATTCCGAGAATCATGTATGCGGCGATTTCCAAGTGTGTGTGTTCTGGCGTTAATTCTTCCTGGTTTAGTGCAACATAGGCGTTCTCTTCTTCTTCTGCATCTAAATATTCAATGATGCCATTTTTAACAAGGTCTTCCCATGACCACTCGCCTGACTCTATTTTCTCTACATGTTCTTTTTGAAGTCGTGGAACGCCTTCATCAACAATTATTAGAGGCCGCCTAACTCTTCCTTCATCACAGTTAACATATATTTCGTCTCTTTCACCATGGATTTTGGAAAAGCAAGCTATGTTCACTTCTGTAGAGATTTCTCCAGTTCTTCTTCTTTCTCTAAATTCTTTGGTAAGCTTCTCCGCATCAGCGCAGTATCCAATAATGTTTCCATTAACAAAAACTTTGGCTGCCGAAAGTCTGAGAGTCTCGTTAGCCTCGTATATTGAGACTACACCCATGTTATAAAGTACTTGTCTAATCTTTTCGGGATTTACACCAACAGAAATGGAAGCGGATAGCGCCAAATTTTTAACTAGTCCGCAGTTGGAGCCTTCCGGTGTTTCGTTTGGACATAGTCTTCCCCAGTGGGTTGCGTGCAAATCTCTGGCTTCGAAGTTGGGTTGACTTCTACTTAAAGGCGATTGCAGCCGGCGAAGATGGCTTAAAGTTGATATGTAATTTGTTCTGTCTAGAAGCTGGGTTACACCAACACGCCCTCTTCCCCAGTTTCCAGTTGCAAGGGCGTGTTGAAATCTTTCGGTTATTATTCCTGGACGGACTGCCGCCGAAACCGTTATTATGGGTCCTTTAACGCCTATGCGTTCAAGCTGATATTTTATGTCTCTGACAAGGTTTCTGAAGGCTACTCGGAAAAGGTCTGCAAGAAGAGGACCTGCAAGTCTTAACCTTTTATTTTTAAAGTGGTCTTTGTCGTCGGGTTTTCTTTTTCCTAGACTGAGTTCAATGACTCTGCAAGCCATTTCACCCAGAAACATAGCTTTTTCTCTTCTGGTTTCGCTTGTTCTACCTATATGGGGTAGAAAGTTCTTGTCAATTACGCTTTCTGCTTTTTGTATACGGTATTCTTCAACTTGACCGTGAGCTACACGGTTTCCGATAAAAAGTATCGCGTCATTAACGGTGTCAATACCCACAGCCTTTTCAAAAGAAGGCTCCAATTTGCTCTGAATTTCTTTTTCTGCAGAAACTGCTTCGGCTATTTCCCTGTCTGACTCCAAGCCTAAAGCCCGCATAACAACAATGAAGGGAACTTCTGTAGGCACTCCGGGCATAGAAATGTAGAGAGCGCCATCCGACTTCATTTTTAATTCGATTCTAGCTCTAAAACCAACAGTTGTGGAGAAAAGTTTAGCCTGATAAACTGGTTTGGTTCCCTTCTCATCTACATCCACTATTATACGGTTTGGAGCCAAATCCTCCATAGCAACTATGACACGTTCTGAACCATTAACTATGAAATAGCCGCCTGGATCGTCTGGGTCTTCGCCGCAGGCTATTAGCTCTTCACGAGAAAGTTGCGACAAGAAGCACAGTTTTGATTTCAACATTACGGGAATGTTACCGATATATATCAGCTCTGTATCTTGCTCTCTGCCATCTATTATAGGCGTCATTTCAAGGGCTACAGGCGCCGCATAGGTTAGGTTTCGAAGTCTAGCTTCCATAGGATAAATTTCATGTTTAGTACCATCCACCTCAGTAACATAAGGGCCTGTTATCCTAGTTTGAGGGTCTATTATCCAGACCTGCCCAAGCTTCACCTTGTAAGGACTTTCAGGAACATCTATGGATATCTCTCCTACCTCATCTATAACTTCCTGTATTCCGTGATCTATAAACTCGTTGTAAGAATCAAGATGTTGACGTACTAGGCCTTTCTCCTGGAAAAAGGCTTTTAAAAGAAGGTTTACATCTTCTTTTGAGATTTCAGACAATCATACCACTCCGAGAATATTCAAATTTAAATTATGGAACACTTTTAGTGGTGAATTTTTCAAACTTTAAATTTCCTCCAGCTGTTGGATCATCCGACTTAAAAATGGTCTCCAACATTTTAAAGAGCTAAAAACGTAGACCACACAACTCACTAATAAACTTTTTTATGTAATATCCAATATTTACGGAGTGGTTAAGCCTATTTTGAGAATCGATCAATTTACGCTTTCTCATCTCCAATAATTGACTAGCCCCCTTTAGATTTTCCAGTCTATAATCCTCTAAATGTTGCCTATACAACGCAAAAGATGCAATTAGTCAAATGGATGAAAGAAATAGGCTTAATAAAAGACTCACACGTACAACATTATCAGCATTGGAAAAAGATAATAGAAACTAAAAGAAGTTAAGAAAATGAGCTCTGCCCTGATGGTGCAGGGGTGGCAGAGCATGGTCAAACCGCCTAGGCGAATGGGGCTAAATGCGCGGGACTCAAGATCCCGTCCCGTAGGGGTTCGTGGGTTCAAATCCCACCCCCTGCACTTATTCTGGAAAATTTTTTAGCCAACGCTGTATTAT
>CBETPM010000018.1:0-9354 GCA_965538135.1 Candidatus Bathyarchaeota archaeon | reverse complement strand
CAAATTAAAACAACACCCATATATAGATTAAGGTATCGGTAATACTGAAGGGAAAACATTTGTTTAAAAGTGTTGGTTTAGTCGCCCGTTTCGACAAAAAAACCGCAATAGAACTTACGGAGAAACTGGCTAACCACTTAAAAGAGAAAGGGATAGAGGTTTATGTAGAAGACAGTTTGACAGAGAAAAAACGCATAGATGGCGTAAGCATCCCCCTAAAAGAAATGAGGACAGATTTTATAATTACCATAGGTGGAGACGGAACGATTTTAAGGACTTGTGTCTCAATTCCAAAGCCAGAGCCTCCACTGCTCACTATTAACATGGGAGTTCGCGGATTCTTAACCGAAGTAGAGCCTGAAAACGCTTTAACCGCCGTGGACAAATGCCTAAAAGGAGAATTCAAAATCGAAAAATGCATGAAACTCTCTGTAAAAGCAGACGAAACACGGTTACCAGATGCCCTAAATGAAGTACTAATTACTGCGGATGAGCCAGCAAAACTGCTTTACACCAAGATTTTGAAAGACAAAGAATCTATTTTAAGCTGCCAAGCTGATGGGTTAATGGTGGCTACGCAAACAGGTTCTACAGGATACTCGCTTTCGGCAGGGGGTCCCGTTCTAGACCCGGATGTTAATGCTTTTGCTTTGACGCCAGTTTGCTCTTTAAGCGTTTTCCGTTCCATAGTTTTTCCTGCAAACTCGAATCTGACAATTATTGTTGAGAGACCGAAGAAGTTTCTGGCAGTAATTGATGGGCAACATCGCGAATTACTAACTTCTAAAACTTCAAGTTTAATGGTTACACGTTCAACCTATGAAACGTCTTTCATAAGGTTTCGGGAAAACTTCTACAATCGCTTGAGAAGTAGACTTATTTTTAAGGGAGCTTGAAGCAACATCATGAGCGAAAAAAGAGCGTTTGTTTTAGACACTTCTGCCTTCATTGCTGGTTTTGACCCCTTTTCAATAAGCGAAAAGCAGTATACTGTTCCATCAGTGAGAGATGAACTTTCCAGAAAGTCTATTTCATGGGTTAGGTTTAAGGCAGCTGTGGAAAGTGGGCTTTTGAAGATTAAAAAGCCAGATAAGATTTTCATGGAGAAAGCCAAAGAGGCGGCAACGTTTCTTGGGGATGCGTTTTTTCTTTCAAAGGCAGATGTGCAGGTTTTGGCTCTAGCTTTAGAGTTGAAAGCGCATGGATATGAGGCATCGATTGCCACGGACGATTATTCTATACAGAATGTTGCAAATCAGCTGGGTGTAAAATTTGTTTCTCTAGCGACTTTTGGTATACGTTTCCGTCTGAAATGGATAAGGTATTGTCCCGCATGTCATAAGAAATACCCGGCAGACTATAAGCATGATAAATGTGAGGTCTGTGGAACTGCTTTGAAAAGGAAAATGTTAAGAAAAACCACGTTAACAAAATAAAATCTTAAAAGTCTGATAAAGTGGGGAATTAAATTATGAGTGTGGTTGAAAAGAAAACAGTTTATTTTCGAGAGGCAGGCGCTAAAAATACGGATTTACTTCTGAAAATTGTTGATAATTATGTAGAAAGAGAGGGAATAAACGACATTGTAGTAGCTTCAACAACAGGTGAAACAGGTGTTAAAGCAGCGAAAATTTTCAAACCAAAAAACGTTTTGGTGATTACACACCATTTTGGTTTTCGTGAGCCAGGAAAAGTAGAGCTCCTAGAAGAACATAAAAAAGAAATTCTTGCAAATGGAGCGAAAATTTTCACGGGCACACACGCCTTAAGCAGTGTTGAGCGCGCTATCCGCAAGGATTTTGGCACTCTTCAAACTTTAGAGATCATCGCTAATGTGCTTAGACTTATGGGTGAAGGAACGAAAGTGTGCGTGGAGATTACGCTTATGGCGGCGGATGCTGGTTTGATTCCAGTCGATAGAGATGTTGTCGCCATTGCAGGAACAGGCAGGGGTGCGGATACTGCTCTTCGTATAAAGCCGGTGAGCACAGCAAGATTTTTCGATTTAAAGATAAAGGAAATTATCGCTAAACCGTGTAATTTTTGAAGTCGACTTTAGAGGTTGCTGCTGAGCTAAAATTACTAGCCCCCTCCTATTTTTCAGAGGATATCATTGGAGGGTTAAATGTCGTTACTGTCGCGTTTACTGAAGTAGATAATGTCCCTATGTTCGGTATAACCGCATTTTTTAAAAAGCGCTTTTGACTTTTTATTGTAATCTTCGATTAAAGCACAGAAAATACGTATGCCATGCCCTCGCAGTATTTTTTCCGACTCTTTAATCAAAGCGGTTGCAATTCCATGTCCTCGATGTTCTGGGTTGACGGCTAAACGGTTAATCCAACCCTTTCGTGTATCGCTGCTTATTATCACTGTGCCTATAAGTTTGCCATTTTCGAAAGCCCCTAAGAAAAATTCTGGGTTTTCTTTCATCTGTTTTTGTATTGCTTCTTTGCTGTCTCGTCCTTTGGGTTTATGGGCTAGTCCAGCTCGAGACCAAAGTTTGACTATTTCTTCATAATCATTTATTGTGAGTTGTTTGATTTTCATAAAGGATGCACTAGAGGGTTGCCTTTTCTTTTTCAATTTCTTTTGTTACATCTTCAACTATTTCTAGAGCAGCGTCTACAAGTTCTCTTGTAATGTTAAGTGGAGGGGCAAACCTTATAGTAGAAACTCCACATGTGATTACCGCTATTCCTCGTTTCCACGAACGCTTCATAATTTCTAAAGCGTGTTTTGAGGCTGGTTTTTTACTTTCTTTATCTTCCACGATTTCCATACCTATCATTAAACCCTTACCTCTCACATCGCCAACTATTTCGCTTTGCTCTTTCAGTTCTTCAAGACGTTTCAAAATATACGTGCCTTCTTTTGTAGCATTTTCTAAAAGCCTTTCTTCTTTTATGACTTCTATAACGGCGGTAGCTGCAACACACGAAAGGGGATTTCCACCAAAAGTGCTGGCGTGAGAACCCCCAACCCAGTCCATGACTTTTGCTTTGGCTATGGTTGCGCCTAAAGGCAGTCCGGATGCTAAGGCTTTTGCAGAGCAAATTACGTCTGGCTCAACATTCCAGTGTTCTATGGCAAACCATTTTCCAGTTCGCCCTATACCAGACTGCACCTCATCATCAACAAGTAAAATACCATATTTGTCTGCAAGTTTTTTCAGCCGCTGGAAGTATTCTGGCGGTGGAACCACATATCCACCCTCGCCTTGGATAGGTTCGAAAAGTATGGCTGCAACTTCTTCTGGAGGCACGTATTTTTGGAAAACAAAATCTTCGATAAAGTCTACGCACCAGTAGTGGCATTCAGGATATGTTTGTTTAAAGGGACAGCGGTAACAGTAAGGATATGGAACATGGTTTACTCCAGGCATTAACGGGAAGAAATAACGACGTTGAACTGGTTTACTTGCTGTAAAAGACAAAGCGCCTATGGTGCGACCGTGAAAAGCGCTTATAAAGCCTAAGAACTGTGGTTTGCGGGTATGCCATTTTGCAACTTTTATGGCTGCTTCTATTGCTTCGGCTCCACTGTTCCCAAAATAAACCTTCTTATCAAACTTACCCGGCGTTATTTCCGCAAGTCTTTCGGCTAACTCGACGACTTCTCGGTAGTAAAAGTCTGTGTTTGAGTAATGAAGAAAACGGTCGCATTGATTTTTTATGGCAGCAATAACTTTGGGATGGTTATGCCCCACGTTTAAGCAGACCAAGCCCGAGTTGAAATCTATGTATTCGTTTCCGTCGACGTCTTTAACTATGCATCCTTTGCCAGATTCAACTACTAGGGGGTAAAAGCGCACATAAGATGGCGAAATGAACTGTTCATCCTTTTTGACAAGTTCTCTTGCTTTTGGTCCGGGTGGTGTAACAACTATTTTTGGATAAGCGCTCATCTCTATTCACCAGAGGAGGGAATAGGTTAAGAATGGAGGGTTTTATATAATTACCTCTTTTCTTTCACAAAGTTCTACATATGTAGAAGTGAGAAAGGTTCATAGTATAAAATAGGATGTCACGCGCATCAGGGAGTGCTTGTGGGATAGAATAGTTCTGTTATGGCTTGACAACGGCTATTTCGATGGATGAAACGTTGGCTTTCTGTCCTTCGGCTCTTGTAACTTCTTCTGTGCCTATGGTTATGCCCTGCAGTTGCAAGTCTTTCACAAACGCTCTTCTTAACAATTCAACAGTGTCCACGGCTCTGCTGATTGCCCGTCCCCTCGCTTTTACAATAACTTTTTTAGCGCCAGAATTGAAGAAGGTTAGACAGGCAACCACGTAGTTCATTACTGGTTTTTTGCCGATGAGGACTATGTTTTCGTTGTTAGGGGCTGTTTTTGGCTGTGGTTTTGCGGGAGCTTTTGATGCAGCTTCTTTTTCCGGTTTTTCTTCTGTCATGTTATACCTCCTCAATTTCAGCCAATACTATAGGCGGCGGTGGAAAGTTAAACTATACCATAAGCTTTGGTGTTCTTATATTTTTCCGTACAGTGCAAGATCAGACACACTGTTAGACACCAGTTTGCGGTAGCGTTCCCAGTCTTCATCCACCCACTCCTGAATTTTCGCTATATCACCCTCAGTTAAGTTGCGGAATCTGCCTTGCAGCTTCAAATATTCCTTTACAGGTTTACGTTTAGCCTTATCAACAAGCCCGCTGCTCGGAGGGTTAAGCTTAAACTTTCCGTATTCAATCTCGTAAAGTGCCCACAAGCCAGTTTGAACCGCCAACTTTCCCATTTCAACCGTTTTGCTCGTGTCATAGCGCCATCCTGTTGGGCACGGTGCAAGAATGTGAATGTACTTTGTCCCTCTGATTTCCTTAGCTTTCTTTAATTTGTTCACAAAGTCTATGGGATAGGAAGGGCAGGCAGTTGCCACATAAGGTATTCTGTGGGCAGCCATAATGAAGGGCATGTCCTTTTTCCTTTCTTTCTTTCCAGTAGGGGTTGTTGTGGTCCATGCTCCATAAGGGGTTGCTCCGCTTCTCTGCACTCCAGTATTGCCATAAGCTTCATTATCATAGCAAATATAAATGAAGTCTGTTCCTCTTTCAGCAGCCCCAGATAAGGCTTGAATACCAATGTCTGCCGTTCCACCGTCCCCAGCCCAACCAACCACTGTTACGCCTTCAACCTTTCTCTGCCTTAAAGCAGCCACAATTCCAGAAGCCGCAGCCGCTGTGGATTCAAACAATATGTTTTGGAGAGGAACATTTACGGAAGTGTAGGGGTACGGTCCTTGAATGATGGATGTGCAGCAAGCTGGAACTACCAAAATGACGTCTTTCCCAAGGGCTTTAAAGAGTAAGCGGAGAGCAATTGATGGTCCGCATCCCGCGCATGCTGCATGTCCTTTAAGGAGATATTCTTCTTTTGGAAGTTCTTTTATTGTAACCATTTCCCTTTCACCTCTTTAAATCAACCCATTCTGTGGGCTTTCCTACTTTGCCTTTATCTATCCACTCCAACGATTTCTTGGCAATTCTTCCAATTGTCTCAAAGGTTACGTCTCTTCCCCCTAGACCCGCAATAAATCCTGCCACAAGAGGCGGGTCGCCCATGTTATAGAGAGATGCCTTGATTTCTGTGGATAGAAATCCTTCCATCCCAAAGGATATGTGGCGATCTATTGCTGTCAGCATCTGCGCTTGTCCAGCGAGTTTCTGGATTTCTTCTGTTGGGAAGGGACGGAAAACGCGAACTCTTGCTGATCCGACTTTTAATCCGTCTTTGCGAAGGTTATCCACCGCTATTTTGGCTTCGCTGCCCATTGTCCCCATAGTTAAAATGACTAAATCAGCGTCCTCACATCTATATTTTTCAACTAACCCACCATGTTCAAAACCAAATCTTTCACCATACTCCTTGTCAATCTCGGGAATCAGTTGTTTGGCGTTTTCCATGGCTTCCTGAATCATATAACGAAACTCCATGTAAAAGTCTGGTGAAACAAGGTTTGCATGGGAGCATGGACGGTTAACATCCAACATCCAACCACTCTTATAAGACGATAGAAAATCGTCAACCTCTTTTTGATCTGGCATTTTTACTGGCATATAAGTATGCGACAAGATGAAACCTTCAAGACAAACCATGGCTGGAAGGAAAACCTTCTCGTTTTCGCAAAGTTTGTAAGCTTGAAGTACAGTGTCAAAAACCTCTTGGTTGTCAGCACAATAAAACTGTATCCATCCTGTGTCGCGTTGAGAGAGAGAGTCGCTAAAGTCTGGCCAAATGTTCCATCCGGGGCCCATAGCACGATTTACAACAGCCATAACTATCGGTAACCTAGAGCCAGAAGCCCAATGCAAAGCTTCATGCATGAGGGTTAATCCATGCGATGAAGTTGCCGTAAAGGTTCTAACACCTGTGGCAGCAGCTCCAATGCATGCCACCATGGCGCTGTGTTCCGATTCCACGCGGATATATTCGGCGTCCATTTCGCCTTTTTCCACTAACTCGGCAATTTTTTCCACGATTGTTGTCTGCGGTGTTATTGGGTAAGCGGCTACAACCTTAGCTCTGGCTGCTTTTGCGGCGTAACCCGCAATGTGGTTGGCTGTGTCGATAATTACTTTAGCCATTTTATTCTTCCTCCCTACGCATTGTTATTGCTTTAACTGGACACTCGTTTGCGCATATGCCGCAGCCTTTACAGTAATCATAATCTATTTCTGGGGAATCATCTTCTCGGCGGCTTATAGCTGCATCTGGACAATAAATCCAGCAAATAGTGCATCGTGTACATTTTGAATAGTCAACTTCTGGACGGAAAGTCCTCCAATATCCGGTTTTTCCCATACTTCCTAAGGTCGGAAATGAAAGTGGTGTAAGAGGCATCTCCTTACGAGTTTTAGGAACACTTACCATAAATTTTCACCAACCCTTCACTAAACGCTCATAAGCCAATTCAGCTGCCCGAGCGTTCTTTTCTCCAGCCCCCCCAGACCATGTTTCTTTAATCACCTTCAAAATACTTTCCAACTTAACCTCGTCTGTTGCTTTCGCAAAAGCCCCCAAAATAGCGGTGTTAACCACGGGCAAACCTGCAACTAACAAGTTCAACTCTAAGGCAATGCCCGTAGCATCTACAGTGGCTAGGCGCCAGCCCTTAATTTCCACTTCCTCGGGCTTTTTGGTAGCATTTATGATTATTATGCCGTCTTTTTTCAGTCCCTCTGTTACGTCCACCATTTTGTAAATGACAGGGTCGAGAATTATCACGTAGTCTGGGTTATAGACTTGACTATGCACAAGTAAGGGTTTATCACTTATTCTTGCAAAAGCTTTCACTGGAGCCCCTCGCCTTTCCGCACCGAAGAAAGGGAAAGCTTGAACCCATTTGCCTTCAAGAAAAGCTGCATGCGCCAAAAGTTCAGCTGCTGTTACGCTGCCTTGTCCACCGCGTCCATGGATCCTGATTTCTTTAAGCACGCTTCTCCCTTCTATCGAGAGTTGAAATTTGAACCATCCATCTTATTAGTGTTAGGTTAAACAAACAGCAAAAATAACATTAAAATTAAGCCGGTTACTCCAAACAAGGGGACAACTATACGCTTAGCCCTTCCAATAGTTTTGTCAATTAGAAAACATAATTTTTCCAAAAGGTTTTCACCAATAACGATTGTCTCTGAAACTGTTATTTGACGGCAAGAACTCTTTGCAGGTTTCAAATTGGAAAGAGCCGCTTTAACAGCCTCCTCGACATACTTGATTAGCTTTTCATGCTCCATAACTTCACCAATGGGATGATAACCCCTTTCACCCAATATTACAGCATTCACCGCGTGAGTGTCTGTTGTAAAAACTTCGCCCGCGTCCACACCCAAAGTGCGAACAGCCGACAAGATTTTTTCCCGCAGTCCGGAAATCATATTATTGCCGTCGATGACTATGTAGGCAGTCTTTTGCCCGCCTACTCTAACAGCAACTGCAGTAATGCCTCCTGGACCCATGCCCTCGTGAAGGGAAAACTCCTTTGGGAATACAGTGGCGGCGCCCACTTCAAAGAATACCCGCTTTTGAGAAACTGCCTTTTTTAGGCATCCAAAAGCAACTTGTTTAAGGGCATCCAAAGTTTCGTTTATATCCAGTGTTCCGTTGACGCTGTTGTGGGCGTTAACAATTATACAGCAATCCAAACCATACTTTTCTGCTTCTTGGCAAACAGCAAAACCTAGCTCTTGAGGAAAGTCTTCGGTTGTCTTGGGAGCAAGGGTGAATGAGATGAGGGCGGTTTTATTAAAGATTTGGCAGCAAGCAGTTACCAAATCGTTACAAACTTCGATAAAAGGTGTAGCTTTTGCCTCTTCTTCAGAAGCGTCAAACAGTACAGACTTCAAAACATTGCCGATTACTTTTTCGGTTTGCCTTTGAGAAGCCAAATCAAACTCATGCCCAAACAGGCCATGAGGGACACAAGCAACACAATTTAACTCCTTCTCCAAACGAGTCTTAAGCATGGAAGGCAAAAGACTGCTTCCAACATTTTTGAAAGGTCCAGGATGAACCGACGGAACAGCCATAATAACCTTTTGCTGAGAAGAATCGAATCTTATCAGCACCGCTTCCACGTCTCTTTTTTCACCTAGTT
The DNA here is from genome assembly GCA_965538135.1 of Candidatus Bathyarchaeota archaeon. Classification (GTDB taxonomy): domain Archaea; phylum Thermoproteota; class Bathyarchaeia; order Bathyarchaeales; family Bathycorpusculaceae; genus PIXZ01. The sequence continues at coordinate 745 of CBETPM010000018.1, read as the reverse complement.
TTTCCAAAAAATCTTCAAAAGGCGCATTTAGACCTATCACCCAGTTAAGCAGAAAAGCCTTGAAAAGAGCTATGGAAGATATGCCAAGCGTGTTTTCTCCTAAGCGGTTTAAAAGGAAGATGAAAAAGAAGCCTGAGAAGAAACTTACAATTGTTGAGAAGAGTACAAAAAGAAAGAATAAGGGGCTAAAGGCGTAGCCAGATTTCTCCCAAAAAATCGCGAAAATGACTAGGCAAGTGATTGGTTGAAGAACAGACGCGATTAACAGTTTTCCCTTAGATTTTATGTAGGATGTAGATGCGAAAATCGTGAAACGAGAAACCAGCGCTGCAGAGAAACCCAGCAAAGAAAGACGAATCCACCAATTAAAACTAGAAAAACGGGCTATAACAGAGCCGATGGAAATGAAGAAAAACCAGGCGCCCCAGCAAAACAGGGATAGAGCCGCTGTTCTCCGCAAATCGTAAATTAAATCACTTCGAAGAGCAGAAACGCTGATAACGTAATCTAGAAGTACAGTTACAGAAAAAAGTGAAAAGCCTAAAAATAAGCCATAAAATAAGCCATAAAAGTTGGGAAAAATCAAGAGTGCGGAAAACAAGCTGCCGAATAAGCATGTTAAGGCGAGAAAAAAGAGTATCTTCCCATATGAAGGAAGCTTAAACAACGAAGAGTAATGTTTAACCGCTCCTTCTAAATGCTTACTTAACGATTTTCCAGTTGTCACCACTTGTTCCTTCCAGCA
>CBETPM010000017.1:0-9463 GCA_965538135.1 Candidatus Bathyarchaeota archaeon | reverse complement strand
GTGTAGTCAAGCAAAAACGCGTTGTGTGTTTTCTTAACTTCGTTAATAATTAGTTCAACGGTCTCTGGGTCAGACGTGCTGAAGTTAGGTACACATTCAATAATTTCCATCATTTGTCACCGGTTTAACTTTCGCGAAATTCGAAGTAATTAATACATTGCCAGATTCTCACATTAAAATAATATACTTTTAGTCTTTAAATGGCATTTTGGTGTTTGATAATTTGCAAGGAGAGAAAAATGTGAGGCAAGAATTGGAATTTGAGGTGCCGACATGGAATCAAATATATGATATGCTTTTGAATCTTGCTGATAAAATAGTGGAGAACGGGTTTAAGCCGGAAATAATTGTTGGGGTTTCTAGGGGAGGATGGCCTCCTGCCAGAGTCTTATCTGACTTGTTGGATAATCCAAACCTTGCGAATGTTAGGGCGGAATTTTATTTAGGGGTTGCTGAAACTAAAAGTGAACCTGTTTTGACGCAGCCGGTTTCGGTGAGTGTGGCTGGCAAAAGGGTTCTTATTGTTGATGAGGTTGCGGATACTGGTAAAAGTTTGAGGTTGGTGAAAAAGCATATTGTTGAGCAAGGTGCATGTGAAGCGAAGATTGCCACGGTTTATTACAAGCCTTGGAGTGTTGTGAAACCCGACTATTATGCTAAAGAGACAAGCCGCTGGGTGGTTTTTCCGTGGGAAATAAAGGAAACTGTTAGAAAACTTGTTAAGAAATGCAGAGAAAAGGGTTTGTCTATGCAAAAGGAGATGGGTAAGCTTGTGAAAGCTGGTTTGTCTGAAAAACTCGTTAAAAGATTTTTGAAGGAAATTCTTGAGGAAGAAAATTGCTGAAGTATATTGAAGAGTTTAAGAAATACGTTGCAATAATCGGTTTTCGAAACGTTAAAATTGGAAATACAGATAAGTTCTTGAAAATTATACGCGGGAAAAAATCCAGAAAAATTGATGTTCAATTTTTTGATGCAGAATTTGTGGCTACTTGGCAGCATCTTTACTTTGCCGTTTTAAATGCCTTGAAAGCTTTCAATAATCGAGAGAATATTTCTAGAAGTTTAGGCATGGAGATTATGCTTTATGCGTCTGCGCAACGTCAAATTAGTAGGGCTCTGGAAATGATGGGCGTTAAGAATGGAACTAAAAATATAGGGATAGTTGTTGTTGGCGATAACTCTGAAGATGTAGAATCTGCTTTGATTATGATTTCAGAGCAAATTGACGGCAAACAGGATGATAGAGTTCTTGAGTTGAGGGAGGATAAAAAAAGCGCTCTTAAGAGCGCTTTTCAGATTTCGGAGGTTGAAGTTAATGCTGTTGCAGAGAAGGATGATTTGGAAAAAGCCTTGATAGACCTTGTTATTGAAAGGGTTGCTTTATTGGCGACTGAACGTTAATACTATAGGATTTTCTCTTTTACAACAGTCAAGATTTCATTGGGTTTTATTACGGAAATGCCAGTTAATCCTCCAATGATTTCAATTAGAATTATTTTGTCGGGTTTATTCAAGTCTACTTTTCTCTCGATATTTGATGCTGCTGCCTCAATTATGTCGCGTGTAGATGTTTCTGTAAACCTTTTCTCAACTGTTACTCTGAAAGTTTCGTTTTCTCTTATTTTTGAGCTAAGTTCTGTTGCTACACGTTGAATTTCCTTTAAGTCTGTGCGGACGACACGTTCAATGGGAATTATTCTAAGCGTGTAGCGAAATTCGTAGGGGCGTTCATATATGATCTTGCGCAATTTTTCTATAACCTCAAAGGGGTTAATGGCTGTTTTGGCGGCGATTAAACCAGCCACACCTGTCTTTTCCACTTTTGGCGCTGAGTCGCCTATTTCGCTAAGTAAATACCATAGTTCTGAACATGCTTCGTTTTCGTTTCCGCGCGAAGTTGTAGCTAAAAGATCAAAGTCTCTAATCACAAACTAACACCTTTCGCTTTATAAGCAGATTTAATTTTTCAACAAAAGCTCCATATAAATTTATAGCAGCGAGGGTCAGTGCAGGTTAGTTGGCTTTTCACAGCTTTATCAGGCTCCTTGCCGTCGCCTCACATCATCCCAAAATAAAGTTCGGCTACGAAGATTTATCCCTTTTGATTTGTTAAAGCACTAGCCTTAAATTTATTGTTGTTATAAGCTAAATAATCTAGTTTAAGATAGAGGCGTAGAGGCTTGGTTAAAGCGCAAAAGCCCGTGATAGTTGTTCACGGTGGCGCTGGCGCTTGGCGTCCAGAACGCAGCAAACCCGGTTTAGAAGGCGTTAAAAAAGCTGCAAAAGTTGGTTTTGAAATTTTAAAAAATGGCGGGGTGGCTGTTGACGCGGTCATGGAGGCTGTAGCTGTTATGGAGGACGAAGGCGCATTCAATGCTGGCTATGGCTCAAGTCTAAACATCGAGAAGGGTGTAGAAATGGAAGCGTCAATCATGGATGGAAAAACTCTAAAAGCAGGGGCTGTCGGACTGTTGAAGGATATTAAGAATCCCATTCGCTTGGCTAGAATAGTTATGGAAAAAACAGACCACATCTTTGTAGTAGGCGAAGGAGCTGAAAAACTTGCCAGAATGTTTAACCTTGAAAGGAGACCGCCTTTAACAGAGCTTAGATTGAAATATTATGAACAGCAAAAGAAACTTTTACTTGAAGGAAAGTTTGAACTGCCAAAACTGGCAAGCCTGGTTAAAGAGTATCCCGAATTTTTTGAATTGGAAACCGTGGGCGCCGTTGCCTTAGACAAGAAAGGGAATGTTGCTGCTGCAACTTCTACTGGAGGTTTTCCGCTAAAAATTCCAGGAAGAATCGGAGATTCGCCATTAATTGGGTGCGGCACTTATGCAGATAACCAGTCTGGCGCTTGCTCCGCCACTGGCGTTGGAGAAATAGCCATACGACTTGTTTTAGCAAAAACCGTTTGCAATTTCATGGAAAGTGATAAAACGGCTCAAGAGGCAGTAGAACAAGCAATAAAGCTTGTTAATAGGCGGATTAACGATGTTTACAATTCCATGGGTTTAATTGCCGTAGACGTTTACGGAAGGATTGGTGCTGCACATAACTCGCCGAACCTTTGCTGGGCTTATATCACGCCTGAAGAATCAGAGCCCGTGGCTTCTTTAACTGCGAAAACAGTGAAAGAAAACGACTAAAACAATGTTTGCACACTTGTTTTATGGTTTGCACTTTCGACAGTTGCCGAATAAAAATGTTTAAAATAAGGCTTAGCCTAGCATGCATCCTTAAAAAGTGAAAGGGAGGTGAATGCGATGCTAGAGGAGGAAGAATGGGAAGAAGAATGGGAAGAAGAGGAAGAATGGGAAGAGGAAGAGTGGTAAAAACCAGCTAGTCCAGCAAGTTCTTCTGCATTTTTTATAATTTTCATGTTTTAAGGCTCATATTTATAATCAACTTTTATGCATTTATTTTTCGAAACAGCAATGACTAGGGTTGCAGTGTTAGACTCTGATAAGTGTAAACCTAAACGTTGTGGTAGACTATGTTATCGTTTTTGCCCCATGGTGCGAAGCCATATAGAAGCCATACGCTTTGAAAACAACAACCCCATAATTGTAGAATCCTTATGCACTGGATGTGGAATATGCGTAAAGAAATGTCCATTTCAAGCCATATCCATAGTCAATCTTCCTGACGAACTGGAGAAAGAGTGTAGCCACCGCTTTGGAGAAAACACCTTCAAACTTTATAGGATTCCAACACCTTCGCCTGGCACCGTTCTAGGACTGCTGGGACAAAACGGTATAGGCAAAACGACAACTCTTAAAATACTTTCTGGCGAGCTAAAGTTGAACCTTGGAAAATATGAAAATCCGCCAACTTGGAACGAGATAATTCAACATTTTAGGGGATCAACACTTCAAGAGTATTTTCAGAAAATAAGTGAAGGCAAACTGAAAATTTCGCATAAACATCAATATGTGGATAAAATTCCTAAAGTGGTTTCTGGAAATGTTGGGGAACTTTTAGAAAAAGTGACTGAAAGGAAAATTCTTGACAAAATTGCTGAAAAGCTTAACATTAAACACTTATGGGGTCGTCCTCTGGAGGTTTTAAGCGGAGGCGAACTGCAACGGGTGGCTGTTGCCGCTGCAATGCTGAGAGAAGCTGACGTATACCTTTTTGATGAGCCCTCAAGCTATTTGGATGTGAAGCAGAGACTTGAAGTAGCCAAAGCCATAAGAAGCCTAAAAGAAGAGGAAAAAACAGTTATAATAGCAGAACATGACCTAGCAATAATAGATTATTTGTCTGACCAAATCTGCATCTTCTACGGCGAACCAGGCGTTTATGGTATAGTGTCTCATGTCCACGGCGTAAGAACAGGCATAAACATCTACTTACAAGGTTACATCCCAGACGAGAACATGCGTTTCAGAAAAGAAGCAATAATATTCCATGAAAAACCTCCAACAACAAGCGTCAACATCGGGGAAACATTACTAAAATGGGAGAAAATAGAGAAAACTTACAAGGGGTTCAAACTTACGGCGCATCCTGGAGAAGTGAAACGTGGAGAAACCATAGGGATTCTTGGACCTAACGGTATTGGAAAAACAACTTTTGTGAAGATTTTAGCTGGTATAGAAGAGACAGATTACGGGAAAAAATTTGAAGAATTGACGGTAAGTTATAAACCGCAATACATTTCGGTGGAATATGAAGGCACTGTCAAAGAACTTTTGACGAGTGTTGCAAAAGAAAACTTTACATCCAACTGGTATAAAACAGAAATTTTCCAACCACTGAAAATTAACCTGCTTTTGGACAGAAATCTTGCCGAGCTTAGCGGTGGAGAACTCCAAAAAGTAGCCATTGCAGCATGCTTATCCCGTAAGGCAGATCTTTTCCTTCTAGATGAGCCAAGTGCCTATTTAGATGTGGAAGAAAGGTTGAATATGGCACGAGCCATCAGAAAAATTGTGGAAGTCCAGAACGTAACCGCCTTTGTTGTGGAACATGATGTGGTTGCTCAAGACTTTATAGCAGATCGTCTAATGGTTTTCACTGGAGAACCTGGCGTTAGGGGCATTGCCAATCCTCCCACGAGTTTGAGGGATGGAATGAACGCCTTTTTGAAAGAAATGGAAGTTTCCTTTCGGCGAGACCCTGCCACAAAAAGACCGCGGGTGAATAAGGAGAATTCTAAGCTTGACAAGTTTCAAAAGGAGATAGGCGAGTATTACTATCTAAGGGAGTTTCAGAAATAGTATGGTTAGGATTACGGAGAAAGAGAAAAAGCTTTTGGAAACTGCTTTGAAGGCTATGGCTAATGCCTATGTTCGCTGGGGCTTTAAAGTTGGTGCTGCTGTTCTTGCGGGAGACGGCAAGATTTATGATGGATGTAATGTTGAAAGCTGGGTTTCCGGGCTTGGAACCTGTGCTGAAAGGTGTGCAATTGACCATGCAGTTTTGCATGGCAACCGAAAAATCAGGGAATTAGCCCTAATTATGGAGTCAAAAAGCAATAATAATCCTGCCCCGTGTGGAGCATGTCTCCAGTATATTTACGATTTTGCTGAAAATTTAAAGATTAAAATTCTAATGGCAAAAGAAAAGAACGGCAAAATCCTGTTTGAGACCATTAAGGTAAAGACTCTTGAGGAGTTACTGCCTTATCCTTTCAGAAAATGAGAAAACCTATGTTTTAAATGTAGTTAAATTAAAGTGTGAGCAGAACATATCGATAGCTGATTAAAGGAGAAAGTGTCTGGTGGAGAGGGCTTCCCATGGCTCAAGTGACCTTTGAAGAGATAAGTGCTTCAGACTTCTTTTACAGAAACCGCGATATAGCTGGTTTTACGAACCCTTCTAGAGCCATTTTTGCAGCCATAAGGGAGCTTGTAGAAAACTCTTTGGATGCTGCTGAAAGCCTCAAAATTCCACCGGACATTTATGTTAGGCTTTCCTATGAAGGAGAAGCAAGCAAGGAAACACAAGTTTACAGGTTAAGGGTTGAGGACAACGGCATTGGCGTTCCGCCTAGACATATTCCTTCGGCTTTTGGGCAGGTGCTTTTCGGTTCAAAATACAAACTGAAACAACAGAGGGGAACCTTTGGTCTTGGCGGAAAAATGGCGATTTTGTATGGGCAGATAACGACGCATCAGCCAGCCATTGTCATATCAAGCACTGGTGGCATGTCGAAAATTTACATGTATAAGCTTATGATTGACATTCAGAGAAACCGTCCCATAATTCTTGATAGAAAAGTTCTAATAAACAAGGAGCGGTGGCGGGGAACAATAGTTGAGTTCTGTCTCGAAGGCGATTATTTAAGGGCTATGCCTAAAATTCTGGAGTATTTTAAGCAGACAGCCATGGTTAACCCTTATGCAAACTTGACTTTTGTAGATCCTAAGGGAAGACTTTACAAGTTCACAAGAGTTACCAAAGAAATGCCTGACCCGCCTAAGGAGACTTTGCCGCATCCTTACGGCGTGGATGTGGAGCTTCTTCAGCGTATAATACAGGTTACGCCTTACAAGAATATGCTTGAATTCTTAAAAAACCATTTCCATAGAGTCGGCGAGATCACCGCACAAAAATTTTTGGAGTTTGCAAACATAAGTCCTTCGAAAAAGCCCAAGAAGCTTTCCCATCAAGAAGTTGTTAGGCTGATGCACATGCTTAAAAAGTTTAAAGAGTTTCTGCCTCCAGACGCTAATTGCCTTTCCCCTTTAGGTGAAGAACTTCTTAGGGCTGGAATAGTTAAGGAGTTAAAACCAGATTTTGTGGCTGTTCATCAACGTAAGCCTTCAGCCTATGCTGGGCATCCCTTCATAGTTGAAGTTGGCATCGCGTATGGCGGCGAAATCCCCAAAAAAGGTAGCTTTGTGATTTACCGTTTTGCCAATAGGATTCCGCTGCTTTATGACGAGGCAAGCGACGTTTCTGTGAAGGTTATAAATGCGATGAACTGGCGAAGATACAAGGTCACACCAGACATGCCTATCGCCATTCTGGTTCACATTTGCAGCACAAAAATTCCCTACAAAACCGTTGGAAAAGAGTTTATTGCTGACCGCCCTGAAGTAAGAAGAGAAATTGCCAACGGGTTGCGAGAAGTCGCCCGGCAGATTCAGCGTTTCTTAACCAGGAGGGAGCATGTGGATAGGGAAAGAAAGCGTCTTGGAGTTTTTAGTAGGTATTTACCGAAAATAGCTCAATTTTCAACTAGACTGGCTGGTAGGGAAAAGCCTCCGGATGTGGAGAAACTTTTGAGGAGTGTGAGAAGGTTTGGGGCAGAAAGAACATAAAACAAGTATGATGGAGAAAAAGAAAGAAGTTACGGCAAGTTTGGAAAATTTGGGATTAAGGATTTATGAGCAAATGGATAAGGGATATTTTCCTTCCATAGAAATGCCAAGCCGTTCAACGGAAAACATCCATTACGACTCGAATTTTAGACAGTTTATTCTTGGCGAGAGAAAAGTTCGGAGAACAGCCCGCAACATCCGCCACCTCAGGCCTTTTACGCAGTTGATTTGGACAGCATTCTTCTCTCATGAACTAACAACTCAACGGAAAACATCAACCTTGAGAGATGTTTACTACTCAGCCCAAGCCTATGAAATGTCCTTCAAAGACCAACAAGAATCAAACAACATCATTACAGATCTGGAAACAGTCTTAGGCTTTTCGCGGGAAGACTTTAACATCTTCCCAGAAGAACGCTCCGCCGTCTTCGGAGACCTAACCATAGAATATACTGTGCCGGGGTATGAAGGAAAAACGTTAAACCTGACGTCACATCCAGACGGTGTTTTAATAGGTCCGGCATTAACCTCCTCGGAGTTTGTAGAAACAAAAGCTGATAAGGTTATAGCCATAGAGAAAGGTGGTCTTTTCACAAGGTTTATAGAAGAAAACGTTCACAAAAGGTTTAATGCCATACTTGTTTTAACGGCTGGACAAGCGCCAAGAGCAACACGTCATTTTATCAGAAGATTAAATAGAGAACTAAACCTTCCCGTTTACATTTTCACTGACGGTGACCCGTGGGGAATGCACATAGCCATGGTTATAATTTCTGGTTCTGCAAACGCAGCGCACCTAAGAGAGTTAACCACGCCGGATGCGAAATGGAGTGGCGTTTGGGCAACTGACATTATCAACTATAAACTGCCGACAGACCCGCTTGACGATGTAGATATCAAAAGGCTTTATGAATTGCAAAGAGACCCTCGCTACAAAGACCCGTTGTGGCAGAGGGAGATCAAAACTTTTCTGAAAATTAAAAAGAAGGCGGAGCAGGAAGCTTTCAGTAGATATGGTTTAACATACATTGTTGACGAGTATTTGCCTGCGAAGCTTAAAGAAACAAAATAACGTATAACGTGTTATGTTGCGAACTTGGAATATCCCTTTTATATCTAAAGACAAAATGTAACGGATGGGGAAATGGAGAAGTGCGAAAAGTAATAGCGTTAAGCTTCTGCATCATGCTAATATTTCTTATAGCCACCCCTAGCATGGTTATAAAAGCTTCTGAAAACAATCAGGATGATACGGAAAATGTTGTTTCTATTTTGCAACAGCTATGCGGTAACATATCAGCATTGCCAAGCGAGGCTTTCGAAAATGAGCGAAATGCTGAAAACCTAAAGAATACTTTGTGTAACAAGATAGCTGCTGTAATAAACCAAGTAGAGTCTGGAGCTTACGAAGGTTCGCTGAATAAGTTGAGAAATGATATGGAGAAAACAGTTGGAAACTTGATTAACAGTCCATGGAGAGAAACTTTGCTTGAGTTAATCGAACAGATTATCGGCCTCATTGAGGGAATTCTTTGTCCAGATTTAACGCCTCCAATTATTCACAGTGTAGTTTACTATCCTTATGCACCAGAATACGAGGATTCTGTTTTGGTTGTTGCTTCTGTTACTGATTGTAGAAGTGGTGTTGCAAATGTGACCTTAAACTACTTTACTGACACAGGAGAAAATGTTAACCTAACTATGGTAGAAAGTGAAGGCTTGTACGTGGTGGAGATTCCACCTAAACCCTATAATGTTAATGTTACTTTCATTGTTTATGCTTGGGATAATGCTGGAAACATGGCTGTTTCGCCTTTATACTCCTATGTGGTTGGTGACTTTCATCCGCCAATCATAACCTATATTGAGCATGTGCCAACATCGCCAAACTATAACGAAACGGTTTCCGTTCTTGTAAATGCAACTGAACCGCCCTCTGCCAGCGGAGTAAAAGAAGGCGGAGTTATTCTTTCCTACGATAATGGAACTGCATGGACAAATGTTACCATGATTTTTAACGGTTCTCTTTACATGGCAACCATCCCAATGTTTCCTTATGGAACTATTGTTCAGTATAGGGTTTACGCTTCTGACAATGCTGGAAACTGGATGGCTATGGATGTTTACTCCTACAAGGTGAAGGACCGTTTCATGCCAGTAGCGAGAATAGATGCTCCAGCTTG
>CBETPM010000016.1:0-9657 GCA_965538135.1 Candidatus Bathyarchaeota archaeon | reverse complement strand
GTTACGAGAAGCAAAGCCCAATGAGCCATTAAAAGAGCTAGAATTCGCGCGTAAGACATGGTGTTACTCAGAAGCCGTGTGACAAGGTCACCACTCTCAATGAGTCTGTCAAGAAGAGAATCACGCATATTTGAATTTTTAACAGGATGCCCCAAAATCTTTAAGATTTTCACTATGATGATTTTTCCAAAAATCAGGAAAATGAATGGAATTAACGGGAATAAGATTGGGCCTTCAAGCCAAACTTCAAAATTCAATTGATAACCCAGAATCAGATAGATGGCCCCTACGTAAAACAGCATTTTAGGCAGTGAAGTCACGAACGCGTCGATTATATTTCCTTTTAACATAAAGTTAATGAAGTCTAAGACGAAACCACTCATTATCTGTATTACACCAACAAACAAGCTGAACATCAAAAATCCTGTCACGTCTTCGAAAGGGTCAAACCATAAAGGCGCAAATATATGCTTACCGAAAAATTCGCCGAAAAGTAATCCAGCGAAGACCGCGCCTATACCACATGCTGCAAGAATCCATGAAAAATTACGTAGCCCTTCATTCTTCTTAATTAGTAAACCAAGTACTACTCCGCTTATAAGCAGCATTAGACCGTGGCCGATGTCGCCAAACATAAAGCCGAATATCACAGGGAATGTTATGGCAATTAACGGTGTTGGGTCTAATTCATCGTAGTGTGGTAAGCCGTAAAGTTTCGTTATTGTTTCAAAAGGTTTTATGAAGGGGGGGTTATGTATCCTTGTTGGGGGATCTTGAGAAGCAGCAAACTCTTTTTCTATTATTAATGCTTGACCATTTAGTTTATTATCTATTTTTCTTTGGAGTTTTTTGAACTCCTTTTTGGGCACGTAGCCCCTTACTGTGACTAGGCGTTTGGTTTCTAAAGATTTCTGTTTGACATTTAACACTTTTAAAATATTTTGTGCGGTTTCTTTTAATGCAAAAAGACGATATCTATTTGTCTTTGCAAGATTTTCAAGAGACTTTAAGATCACTTTTTTATTCTGTGAAGCTTCTTTCAGTTGAACGTTGACTTTTTCTAATGCTTCAGATGTCTTTTTAGGTAATTTTTTGGGAATTTCTAAGACTTGAGCATGATGGTTTTTCAGAATTTTTTCGATTTCATCTTTATGGTTAGTTGGTATTGCAATAAATACGAATTCTTGGTCTTTGGTTACAGAACGATGGTAAAATATTCCCGAGTAGCTTGACAATGCTTTTCCAAGTTCATATATGTTCCTTGACGAGACTATTGCAACTACGATGTAAATGAAGCGTAGTTCCTTTAACGCTTCTAGATTTATTTTGAATCTGTCAAGTATTATTAATATACGACGGAGGCGTTGGAGATTAGATAGTTCTTCATCAAGATTTTTCAGTGAAGTTGTGAGAGTATCTACTTTCGTTTTTAATTTTGAACCTTCTTCTTCAACGGTTTTTAGGAGGGATTGCCAGTTTTCAGCGGTAATTTCTATTTTAACTGTTTTTTCAGCTTTAAAAATATCCAAAAAGCTGGCTTTTTCGATTCTGAGTTGAGTTATTACTGCGTTAAGATTTCTGATGGTTTCCTCGGTTCGTCTGATGAGTTGTTCATGCTGTATCGTCTTAGAATTTTCCTCTATTTTTTCGATGTGAAAGTTACCGAAATCATCTAAGGCTTCTAGTATTAAATCGAAGTTTTTCTTGAGGCAGATTATTGAAGTTTCAATCATTCGTTCTGGTCGAAACATAATTGCCAGCAAAATCTTGATTAACTGCAAAAGATTTAAAGCTTGTCCGGGTGATTTCCATGTACGCCCTTGTCATCGGCGACCGCGATATGGTTACAGGTTTTCGACTGGTTGGCGTAAAAGGAATTGTAGTTTCCTCGGTTGATGAGGCTTGGCGTGCTTTATCTAAGGCAGTTGAAAGCGTTGATGTTGCGCTTATCATCATCAGCGAAGAGTTTTCAACTAAAATGCGGGACAACATTGACAAATTACGCTTAAGTCGGATGGCACCTTTAATTGTGGAAGCCCCTGGAAGGCTGGGGCCGTCTGGAGCGATTGACATGTCTGATATAGTGCGTAAAGCTATAGGAGTTAAAGTATAGAGGTGCGGTGATGGCGAGTATAAAAAAGGGATTAGCAGCTATTGCAAGTGAAATTTTAGAAGACGTTAAGAAAGAAGCTGAAAAGATCATTCGTGATGCCGAAAAGAAAGGTGAAGAAATTTTAAGAAAAGCCAAAGAAGAAGCAGAAAGAACACGTGTTCGCCTTTTAGCTGAAGCAAAAGAGAAAGGTGAAATAGAAAAGAAGAAAATGAAATCTTTAACTGAAATGGAAATAAGAAACAAGCTTCTTCAAGTAAAAGAAGAACTAGTTAATACCGTTTTCGATGAGGCGCTTGCTCGTTTAAAGCAATTTGTTAAATCTGGGAGTTATCATGATTATCTTTTGAAATTTATTCAAGAAGCTGCAGAGAAAATTGATTCTGACACGCTTATTGTTTATGTGAATCCCAAAGATAAAGAATGGTTGGCACAGGGCAATCTTGATAAGTTATCTGGAAAACTTGGGATAAAATTAATATTAGCTGATGAAACCGAAAACTGTTTGGGAGGCTGTATAGTTAAAACTTCAGATGGGAAAATGTCGTATGATAACACTTTTGAAAAACGATTACAACTGTTAAAGCCCGTTCTTCGAATTAAAGTGGCAAAGATACTGTTTGAGAAGGAGGAGTGAAAAACATTCCAGCAAGAGGCACAATTGTCCGCATAGCAGGCCCGGTTATTGAAGCTGAAGGAATGTCAAAAGCGGAAATGCATGAAATGGTCGAGGCTGGTAAAGAACGTCTCATAGGTGAAATAATCCGCTTGGAAGGTGACATAGCCACAATTCAAGTTTATGAAAATACAAGTGGAATTAAGCCAGGAGAAGAAGTTTTCGGAACGGGCATGCCACTCTCAGCAGAGCTGGGTCCAGGACTAATTGGAAACATATATGATGGCATTCAAAGACCATTGGAATGGATAAAAGACGAAGTAGGGGCATTCATAAAAAGAGGGGTCAAAACCGCGGCTCTTCCAAAAGATAAAAAATGGCCATTTAACCCAAAAGCAAAAGTCGGAAGAAACGTAATTGGCGGTGACATTCTTGGAACGGTAAAGGAATCTGAAATAATTGAACATAAAATACTTGTCCCCCCAAACGTTCAAGGAAAACTTGTCAAGATAGCTGAAAAAGGCGAATACAAAGTAGATGATACCATTGCAATAGTTGAAGTGAACGGCAAAAAAATTGAACTTAAAATGTTCCAGAAGTGGCCTGTCAGAAAACCCAGGCCATATAAACAGAGACTTTTACCCAAATCGCCTCTAATAACTGGTCAGAGAATAATTGACACTTTCTTTCCAATAGCTAAAGGTGGAACAGCAACAATTCCGGGGGGGTTTGGAACAGGAAAGACTGTGATGCAGCATCAACTAGCAAAATGGTCCGATGCAGACGTAATCATCTACATCGGTTGCGGCGAACGAGGAAACGAAATGGTTGATGTTCTCACCAGTTTTCCAGAATTAACCGACCCGCGAACTGGAAGACCGCTCATGGAAAGAACATTATTAATCGCTAATACGAGTAACATGCCTGTCTCTGCAAGAGAAGCAAGCATATACACTGGCATAACGATTGGTGAGTATTATAGGGATATGGGATATGATGTGGCTTTGATGGCTGATTCGACAAGCCGATGGGCAGAAGCCTTAAGGGAAGTTTCCGGAAGACTTGAAGAAATGCCCGCGGAGGAAGGATTCCCATCTTATCTTCCGACAAGACTAGCAGAGTTTTACGAAAGAACAGGCACCGTGAAAACGTTAGGTTCAGAAGAAAGAATAGGTTCGCTTTGTGCAATTGGAGCGGTTTCGCCACCGGGCGGAGACTTTTCGGAGCCTGTTACACAGCATACAAAACGTTTTACACGTGTTTTTTGGGCTTTAGACAAGGAATTAGCTGACGCCCGTCATTACCCAGCGATAAACTGGATACAAAGCTATTCAGGCTACCTCAGCGACCTTTCAGAATGGTGGGCGAAGGACGTTGACAAAGAGTGGAGAGACTACAGAGACGAGGCAATGCGCATTCTACAAAGAGAAGACGAATTAAAAGAGATAGTTAAGCTAGTGGGTCCTGAAGCCCTACCTGACAGGCAACGTTTAATATTAGAAACCGCGAGGATCCTGCGGAATGCTTTCCTTCAACAAAACGCTTTAGACCCCGTCGATACTTACTGCCCTCCGATCAAGCAGTTCAAAATGCTAAAAATAATAATCGACTTCTATAAGCTTGCAGAACGTATCGTAAACAAAGGTGCACCCATATTCAAAATAACCAAACTGCCGGTTTTGCCGGAAATTATGCGGATGAAAGAGATATCCAATGAAAAGGTTAAGCTTCTAGACGAATTGTACAAAAAGGTCCAGTATCAATTTTCAGAACTGGAGAAAGGCGTGGTGTAAAGGGGATGACGAGCACCGGATTGGAGTACACGGGTGTATCGAGAATTTCTGGTCCGATAATTATTGTTGAAAACGTTAGGAATGTTGGATACGACGAGTTAGTTGAGGTAATCACTCCAAGTGGAGAAACACGTTTAGGCAAGGTTCTTGAAGTAACAAGAAAAATCGTGGTTGTACAAGTTTTCGAAGGAACAACCGGGCTGTCTTCGTCAGAAACGCGTGTCCGTTTTCTCGGGAAAACCCTTGAGATACCCGTTTCAACCGAAATGCTTGGACGAATAATGAACAGCTTCGGAGAGCCAGTCGACGGAAACCCTAAACCTTTCACAGAAGAATTAAGAGATGTAAATGGTCTTCCGTTAAACCCTACCGCAAGAGAATATCCACGGGACTTCATTCAAACCGGCATATCAGCAATTGATGGAATGTGCAGCTTAGTTCGAGGACAAAAACTACCCATCTTTTCAGGGTCAGGCCTTTCGCATAATGAACTTGCCGCCCAAATAGTTCGGCAGGCACATATCAGAGGCGGAAGCGAGGAGTTTTACATAGTTTTTGTAGCGATGGGGCTGAAACATGACGAAGCCGCCTTCTTCCGTAGAAGTTTTGAAGAAACAGGAGCGATAAAAAACGTTGCCATGTTCCTTAACCTCGCTGAAGACCCTACCGTCGAGCGGCTCATCACTCCAAGGGCCGGTTTAACTTTAGCTGAATATTTAGCCTTCGAACAGGACGCTCATGTCTTGGTTATATTAACTGACATGACAAATTATTGTGAAGCCTTAAGAGAAGTTAGTTCCTCGATGGAGGAAATCCCGAGTAGAAAGGGATACCCCGGCTACATGTACAGCGACCTTGCAAGCATATATGAACGGGCTGGCCGCATAGCTGGGCGGAAAGGTTCAATAACTCAGATGCCGATACTTTCTATGCCGAACGACGATATAACTCATCCAATTCCAGACCTTACCGGATACATCACAGAAGGCCAAATTGTTTTGGAACGCGATTTAGAGAAGAAAGGAATCTACCCACCAATAAACGTTTTAACAAGCCTCTCAAGACTGATGAAGGACGGCATAGGTAAAGGCCGTACAAGGGAGGACCACGCAGATGTTGCAAGTCAGCTTTACGCCGCCTACGCCCAATGCAACGAGATTAGGTCCTTAGCAGCAATAATCGGCGAAGAGGGGCTTTCCAGCAGAGACAGAGACTACTTGAAGTTCGGCGAACAGTTTGAAAAGAAGTTCTTAAATCAAGGTAAAGAAGAAAACAGGTCAATAGAACAAACATTGGAAATCGCTTGGGAAATTTTATCCGTTCTGCCTGAAGACGAATTAACAAGAATTCATACAGAGTTTCTTAAAAAATACTTTCCAAAAAGAAAAGGGTAGATGGAATAGCCCATGGCTGTTATGAAAATTCATCCAACACGCATCAATTTGATTCGAACAAAGAAAACCTTGAAGCTAGCTAAGTCTGGACATGACGTGTTAGAGAGAAAAAGGGATGTTCTAATGCGGGAACTGAGACGTTTCACCTATGACGCAAGAAAACTTAGGGAGGAATTAACGCTAGCTCTTGCAAGGGCGCTTCAAAGTTTAAGAGAAGCAAATGTTATGATGGGTTCGGAAACTGTAGAGAAGGTTGCTTTAGCTTCTTCGGTTAAAGCGAATTTTGTTCTCGATCATCGAAGCATCATGGGTGTACCCGTGCCTATTGTTAAATTTCAAAAAGAGGAAGATGTAAAACCCGATTATGGATTTGCTGACACAAGCGCGTCGCTTGACAGGGCGTTTAAGGATTTCTATAATGTTTTAGAACTTATTGCACAACTGGCGGAGTTTGAAGGAGCAGTCTTTCAAATCGCAGACGATGTTCAAAGAACACAGAAACGCGTAAATGCCTTAGAATATGTATTTATCCCGATGTACACTGAAACCGTTAAGCACATCGAGCTTGTACTGGAAGAAAAAGAAAGAGAAGAATTTGTGCGAATGAAAATGGCTAAGAAAATGATTTCTAGAAAGAAAGTGTGAGGTGACATGAAAATGGAAAAAGTGAAGAATATTCTTATTCCGACAGATGGTTCTGAATGTTCTTTACGTGCCGCAGAGCTTGGAATAAGTTTAGCCAAAGTTTTAGGCGCTGAAATTTTAGCAATTTACGTTATTGATACACTAATTCTGGAGGAAATAGCAAAAGGCGCAGAAAAGGAAGTTGTTGAGAAAGAGTTGAAAGAGAAAGGTGAACGTTACCTTAAGTATGTGACTGGATTAGCTGAAAAGGAAGGCTTGAAAGCAGAAGCCATTCTTGCCAAAGGAGAGCCACATGACCAAATCGTTCATTACGCCAAATCAAAGGGAGCAAGTTTAATAGTTATGGGAACATACGGAAGAAGAGGAACCGAGCGAATCCTTATAGGAAGCGTCGCTGAACGAGTGATTGAATATGCACCTTGCCCGGTTCTCGTAGTTCGATAGAAGGGATGGAAAAGCCGTGCCGAAAAAGAGTAAAATAGAAAAAGAATATGAAAGTTTAGATGCTAATATAGAGAAGATTGCAGAAGAAGAGATAAAAAAAATAGAGAAAGAAGTGGAGAAAGTCAAGAAAGAAGCCGAAAAAGTTGGAGCAGAAATAGAGAGTTCAATGGCGGAAAAAAGCGTTAAAAGCAAGAAGCCCAATATAACTTAAAATATCTTATATGCGATGGAGGAGATAGTGTGAAAAAACAAACAGTCATGTTAATACTCTTATTCCAATTAGCTTTTATACCCGTGGTTTCCGCAACAGCAATTCTTACTTTTTCACCCCAAATAAACCAAGCAAACCCGAATGGCCAATACGATAGAGTGGCAATAGCCATAAGCGCTGGTTTGGCTGTGGTACTTGCTGGTTTAGGCGCGGGAATGGCTATTTCAGCCACTGGAACTGCAGCTATAAGCGCTTTAGCTGAGAAACCTGAAACATTCTTCAGAAGTTTCCTAGTGGTAGCGCTTGCAGAAGCAATAGCAATCTACGGTTTAATAGTTGCAATACTACTATGGATAAAACTTTGAGATAATAGTTGAATGGAAACCAATCTCATCTCGAATCTGTAAGTTTTCTTAAAAGAAGGAAAAATCAAGATGGAACGGCGGAAAACCTCTGATTCAGAATTTTAACTCGAAAACCCAGATGCTTTTTAACCACCAAGTTCATCATAGACAATAACGCGCATAGAATTATTGTATAATGTCTTTTTAACCAAACATAATATGCATCTAAAAGAGGAAAGGATTAAGGACACGGAAAGAATAGACTTCCTTTCTCTACTTTTCCATTTTCTATTAAGTATTGCCATAAACAGAAAATTTATAGGTAACTTTTTATACGACGAAATTTCAGTGGTAAAGATATAACCAGGTGTGTCTTACGGACTTAGCAATCGTTGCACCTATAACAGGAATCATTGCGCTGGTAGCTGTTGGGATTCTGTCGTGGTTGGTTAAAAGAGAGGATGCTGGAACGAAGCGTATGAGGGAGATTTCTTCTTTCATACAAGAAGGCGCAAATGCTTTTCTCAGAAGAGAATTCAAAACCATCTTCTATTTCATCATCATTCTTGCGTTTCTTCTATGGATTGCTCTGCGTTGGGAGATAGCCTTAGGATTTGTACTTGGCTCAACTCTTTCACTCTTGGCTGCTTATATCGGCATGAGTATAGCGGTAAGAGCAAACGTTAGAACCGCCAACGCTGCCTTGAGTTCTGCTGGAAAAGCAATGACTATAGCGTTCCGCGGTGGCGCCGTCACCGGATTGTCTGTGGTGGGGATGAGCCTTCTAGGTCTCGGAATTTTATTCCTTGCGTTCAGAGAAGAACCTGACCTTCTCGTAGGCTTTGGATTTGGTGCGAGTCTGGCGGCTTTATTTGCTCAGCTCGGCGGGGGAATATACACAAAGGCAGCTGATGTTGGAGCGGACCTCGTTGGAAAGCTTGAAGAGCACATTCCAGAAGACGACCCTAGGAATCCAGCTGTGATTGCAGACCAGGTCGGAGACAACGTGGGAGACTGCGCTGGAAGAGGAGCGGACCTCTTCGAGTCATTTTCTGATAACATAATTGGTGCTATGATCGTTGGTATAGTATTCACAAGTTTCTGGCCAAATGCAATTATTTTTCCCTTTCTGCTTGAATCTGTTGGAGTAATCGCTACGATCGTCGGCATATTTTTAGTCAGAGGAGGAAAAAGTCCTATGAAATCTCTGTACTTCGGTTTTTTCTCAACAGGTGTGATTTGTGCTGTGGGTTTCTATGGATTGTGCATTTGGTTTATGCATGACATTAGTCTCTTCTTTTGTGCAACTCTTGGGCTCCTCGCTAGTCTTATTGTAGCTGTGATTGTGGCGTACTACACTGGGGAAGGGGGAAAAGTGACAAAAGAAATAGCGAAGGCTTCCCAAAGTGGACCTGCCCTAACTCTGATGACAGGATTCTCTTATGGTCTTGAAAGTGCTGTTTTACCCGTGTTACTCATTGCCTTTGTTACAATAGCGTCTTTTTTCATAGCGGGTGGTACTGCAGGGGGCATACACGGCATATATGGGATAGCTGCTGCTACTTTGGGAATTCTATCTACCACAGGCATCATCATGGCTTCCGATACGTTCGGTCCTATATCAGATAATGCTCAAGGAATTTCTGAGATGGCTGGAGTAAAAAAAGAGATGAGAAAAGCATCGGAAACTTTGGATGCTGCAGGTAATGTTACAAAGGCGGTTACAAAGGGATACGCCATGACTTGCTGTGTCTTAACAGCAGTGCTTATACTTTTTGCCTACCTCACCAAGGCTGCTAGGAGTACCGGAATTCCAATAAGTTTAGATGCAATCGTAGTGAACCTCACTCACCCTACTGTTATTGCTGCCATATTCATCGGAGCAACAATACCCTTCATATTCTCTGCCTTGGCTGTGCGCGCTGTTGCAAGGGCATCGTTTAAAATGGTCGAGGAAGTTAGGAGGCAGTTTAGAGAAATAAAGGGATTGCTTGAAGGAAAAGCTAAACCGGATTATTCAACATGCGTGGATATAAGCACTAGAAATGCGCTACGAGAAATGATTTTGCCTACGCTTATCGCGTTAGTAAGCCCTATTGC
>CBETPM010000015.1:0-10674 GCA_965538135.1 Candidatus Bathyarchaeota archaeon | reverse complement strand
TGAGGACCCGGGTTCGAATCCCGGCGACCGCACCATCGTCGGCATAAAACCTCAGCACTACTTCCTCTTCCTAAACAATTTAACTCCATCAATTTCGCATACATGCTCGGCTGCATGCTCAACCGTTTTTACAACCTTGCAGATGTATTCGCTCTTATCATCTATGTTAATTAAATGAGTGTATAACAGCATATTCTTGATGTTTCTATGTCCAAGTATCTGCATTACATGGATGATACATTAAAGCTACTATTTTAAGCGGGAATAACTCTTAGTGAGTAGAGGTTAAATAACCTGTTCCTAAGGGGGAAGAAGAAGTTAAAAGTGGATTTGGGCGAATTGAAGAATGAACGAGAATCCCTGTCCAGTTTCTTGCATGCGAAACTCAAAGTCAATGTCGCTTCAGCGGCAGTAAGGTTTTCGTAGATTCTGAAAATCTATCCTTGGAAGAACTGAAGAGAATTGTAAACAAATTTGTTTACCATCGAAATCTACATCACAAATATTGGGTTGCGTTGGAAAGCGGTGCCGTTAAAATCAATAAGTTTAAGCATGAAAAAGAGGAAAAACGAAAGAAGAAGGGGACTCCGTCTTCAATAATTAAGCACGGTTGGTAAGAAATAAAAACAGGTGCATGCGAAGAGAAGAAAAAGTTGATATACAGAAGATCGTGGTCAACGACACGCAGATACTTACGGAAATTCTTTTTCCACGTTTTCACTATATACTCTTCAGATAGATTTTCCATCGTGAGGTTGTTTATTCCTTCCGTTCGACGCTCTGCATCCTTAGGTGACAGATTTAAACAAATTTTATGGTAGGATAATGGTCTAACTGCTTGTCTGTATCAGTCACAAAAGGACATAGCAATTTTTGACAGAGAAAGAATTGAAATGCAAAGTTGTTTAAGCCTAATTTCCAATAAGCTAGTTAGGAAAACGTCTCTATACGTGCTTGAACTCCTTAGATTTTGGAAGGCTAACGCTATTCAGCTTTTTCGAAAGCGAAGCTATCGATTAAGGATTTGACCTTTGCAGTTTTTCTTTTTCTGCGGAGCGGCTTTGAGACGGCTTTTTCTCTGAGATTTGTTTGAAGCCAAACATGCCGACGGTTGGCACTCCAGCTTCTGGCATGATGCTTGGAATAAGCATGATGGTGTTCGTTCCGGGTTGTTGACCTATCTCGTAAAGGATGTTCATCCAACGCAGTCCCATCCCTCTCGGGCTCTTTTCATAAAGGCTTGCTGCATCTATCATTTTTTGTGCAGCTTGTAACTCAGCGGTTGCTAAGGTTACCCTTGCCATCCTCTCCCTTTCTGCTTGTGCCTGTCGGGACATGGCATCTTGGAGACCGGAAGGTATTATCACATCTTTTACCTCAACAGATGTTACCTTAATTCCCCAAGCCTCCGTTTTCTCGTCTATGATTTCCCTAAGGTGAGATCCAACTTTTTCCCTCTCTGCAAGCAATTCGTTGAGGTCGATTTTTCCTATCACTTCTCGCAATGTTGTCTGGGCTGCCCATTGCGTGGCTTGAAAATAATCTTCAACGTCGAGTATGCATTTTTCAACGTCCACCGGCCTAAAATACATCACTGCATCCACATTCACGGGAACGTTATCCAGAGTTAAGGTTTGTTCCGTACTAAATGGTATGGTGTCCAACCGCGTTGAAACTTTTTTGGGATACTTATCTATGAATGGTATGAGATATGTGATTCCTGGTCCTCTCAGGCCAACGTAGCGTCCAAGTCTTAGAACTGGCATTCTCTCCCATTCTTTTAGAACTTTTATCCCGCTTGCTAGTATCGCAACAATAATCAGCACAATCAAAGCTTCAATCAAAGGCAAAAACTCAACTGCCACTTTTATCACCTCGGGTGATTCTACCTCAACGGCAGAGTTAAACTTTTTCTTTGACGGACCTAACTATCAAAAACAACCCTTCTCTTCCCACCACTTCCACTTTCTCCCCCTTACAGATCGTCCCCTCTTCAGTTTTCGCCTGCCAAAATTCACCGCGCACACGAACTTCGCCCTTAGGCTTAAGATCGCTCACAACAACTCCAAAGGCACCGATTAAAGCTTCAGCTCCTGTTACAACTTTGAGGCGCCTGGCTTTAGCTACTTTGTAAACAAGAAAAGCAAAGAAAACGGCAACGAAGAAGGAAACGCCTAGAAGAATGTTTCGTATTTGCTCAGAAACCTTATAGTAGAGTAACCATTGAGGTGAAGGAAAGAGTAATAAGCTTCCAATCACCAGACACACAACCCCGCTTATTGCAAGCACACCGATATGTGTCTTTATTTCAGCGATAATCAAGAGTGAGCCTACGGCAAAGAAAACAACCGCGCTTATGGTTATCCCTATGGCGCCTAGCCCTACCAAGGCAAGCAACAGACATAACACTCCTACAATTTCGGTGCCGTATCCCGGAGTATGGAGCCCAGTCAAAAGTATGAACATACCCAGTATAAGAAACAATGAACAAACAATGGGGTTAAACAAAAATTCTTGAACCATAACTCCCATTCCAGGGGTGTATTCAACTCTTTCCGCCTCACTTAAGTCGTTGAAAGTTAACTTTTGAACAGCTTCAACTCTTTCCGCTTCTTGATTAGGAAGAAGTTTCCATACAGAAGTTCCCGCCTTACCTTGCAACTGGACAAGCGTAAGGCCCTCCAATTTTTGGAGAAGTGAATCAACGTCATCCGCTATGATTTCAATAACGTGGTCCTTAAGTGCCTCTTCTGGCCCCACGTTAATATTTTCTCTTACAAACAACTCAGCCATAGTCTCGTTTCTACCGTGCAAACGCGCATGATGGCTCATCAACGCCGTGTAGGCGTTAATATATTTTGAATAATCGATCGGCTGTCCAGTGGGGTAAACAGGCTGGCAAGATCCAATAGTGGTTCCGGAAGCCATCGCTGCAATGTAAGAAGCCATAAGGACGTAGGTTCCACCGCTCCACGCCGTGGCAGTTGGCGGGTAGACGAAAGCACAAACGGGGATGTTAGAGGCTTCAAAAAGGTCCATCATGTCTTTGACCGCGCCTACTTCTCCGCCCGGCGTGTTCAATCGCACTATTATTAGGCGTACTCCACGAGCCTCGGCTATACCGAAAGCGTCGCGTATCATAGTTGTAGTTGCCACGGTTATTTCACTGTTTATACTCACCAACAACACTGATCCAGTCGTTTGTTGAGCATTACAATAGACAATATTCAATGCAAGCAGTAACAACAAAAACGGAAAGCCGAAACCTCTTTTGAACATAATCTTGAACCACTTTACCACATTTCCATCGATTCATAGAGATTCGTTAAAGATAAATCAATCGGAATAAACATACACATGTAGAAGACCGAAAGAATTTATGATAAACTATGTGCAAAACCACCTTTAGTTTAAGTGAACCCAAATGAAAAGAGAACGAACTTTAGAAGACTACGAAAAAAAGTTAGCCAAAAAAGTGAAAAAAAGGGAGATTTACTGCCCAAAATGTGGAAACCGCAAAGACTTTATGGTCAATGTTTTAGGTCACGTTTTCTGCAACCGCTGTCACACAAAAATCAGATGGGTAGACTGGGAATAATGCATACCTCAAGAGAAGCAATGTCCACACCTCACCGAACTGCACTAAGACCCGAAGAACTGGAGAACAAACAAATAAAATTCCATGCAACGCCCTTAACGACAGACCACACTACTAGCGCTGGTTTTTATGCTAATGTGGCTATTAATGTAATGGCGAATGGTGCGATTGCGCTTAGTATGAAACCACTTAGAAAAGCAGTTATAAGCGTGTCTGAACCACAATAGCGCACTATCACTGGCAGCGTAGTGTCCATGGCAGTGGCTCCTCCCATGGCAATAGGCGCATACTTGTCAATTTTAACGCTTAGCGATACTGTGGCTATCGTTAAAAGTTCTCTTAGAAAGTTTACCATGAAACCTAAAGCACCCCATTCCACTCCAAACAATTGTCCATTTAAAGGTCCGGCTAGTGTATACCAACCGTAACCGGCGCAAACAGCCATTGAAGCAACAGGATTTATTCCTAATAGTGTTCCGCTAGTTAATCCACCTAGGATGCTTCCAAAAGCCACTGAAAAGGGAACAACCAAAATTCTGAAACCTGCCCGTTTTAATTTGCGGGTTGATTCTTCATCTAATCCAAAAATTATTCCCATAACGAAAAGTAGCGCTATGAGGGAAAAGTTGAATAAGTAGTCGGAAATGAAAATGTTTATAGTTTGGCTGCCCCAGGCATTGTTCAAGTAACCAGCTATTCCGCCGAGGAAAAGCGACAATAAAATGTATCGTATCATTTTATTCCCACAGCCTTTCTCGCTAATTTCACGAAAAGAATGCTAAAGAACAAAGCCATCAACAACATTACCCCGGTTTTTAATCCAACCTGAGGCAAAGAACCTAGCAACTCATTGTTTGAGCCTATGCTAAATCCTAAAGAAAAAATCAAAACAAAGATAATACCAAAGGTAGCCTTGTTGAGGTTTAGTTTCCTTTTATTTCTTAAGAGACAGCCTAACAAAACTCCGGCAATTAATGGAATCACTATTGTCAGCAAATCCATAGCTAATCATAGCCTTATTGAATATTCTTAACATTTTGGGTGTAAGGGGCTATAAAATTCGTTTGTGGTTTACGCTTCTTCGTAGAATTCTTCGGGTTTTGGCATGTTGGACTTAAACCTCTTCTCTATTAACCTTTTGTTTCAACACCAATTTTTTATCGGCAAAGAATATTTCTATTTTAGAATGTCCGGCATAGAATTTTTCCTCTCACGCTATGCAAAACTAGGATGGAAATACAGAGATGTAACGCCAGAGCAAGCCATTAGAATAAACACTATGAATTATGATGAAGAAAAAGTTGTCAGAAGGCTTAAAGCCTCAGGCGTAAAGCTTGAAAAAATTCCGTTTCTTGCAAATGGATACTGGGTACACTGCACGAAATTTTCGTTGGGCGCGACGGCCGAATATCTTTTAGGCTTATACTCGATTCAAGAGTCAGCCGCACAAATACCCGCAACCCTATTCACGGAAATAAAAAATAAAATTGTTCTAGATGCCTGTGCAGCTCCCGGCGGAAAAACGGTTCAATTGGCTGATTTAATGCAGAACACTGGTGCCATAATCGCCTTAGACATTAGAAAGCAAAGGTTAACAGCTTTGGTAAATCATCTGGAAAGATGTCGCGTGAAAAACACCATTGTATATAATTTAGACGCTCGTCAAGCTTCAAAACTAAAACTAAAGTTTGACCGCATTCTTTTAGATGTACCATGCTCTGGAAACTTTTCAACCGATAAAAACTGGTTTAAGAAAAGAACAATCAAGGATGTGGAAAGAAACGCGAAACTTCAGCGAGAAATATTAGCAGAGACAGTAAAGGTTTTGAAGGACAACGGCGAAATCGTTTATTCCACATGTTCTTTAGAGCCGGAGGAAAACGAGTTAAACATCAACTGGGCAGTAGAGACCCTAAATCTGAAAGTAGCGAAAATAGACTGTTATGGCGAGAAAGCTCCAACAAAAATTTTCGGAAAACAATTAGATAGTCAAATAGAAAATTGTAGGAGGATATGGCCTGGAAAGACTCAAGGATTCTTTGTTTGCAAACTGGTGAAGAGATGAAAGCCTGATGGTAAGGGTTATAGAAGATTTTGTGAGGCTTTTCAACGCTGAAATAAGACTTGATGAGACGTTATTGGTTAAAAAGGGTAACTGCTATTTTCTATTGAACAATGTTCTTAAAAATTTGGTTGCAAAAGATTTCTTTTATGCTGGGTTGTACTTGGGAAAAGTGAAAAGGGGCAAATTTTTCCCAAGCTTTAATTTGTTGAGAATAATTTCGGAAACAAAAGCGAATAAAGTGATTGTAGATAAGAAAACGGAATGGCTTTTCATTTGTGGCAGAGACATTTTCAGAAGAGGAATAAAGAAGGTTATGGGTTCAAAGAATAAAGGCGATTATACCCTAGTTTTAAATGTTGAGGGCGAATGTTTGGGTTATGGTAAAATACTAAACGACTTGGAAAAGTCAAAAAAGAAGATTGTTATAAAAAACATTTTGGATATAGGAGATTTCCTGCGAAGAGAAAACAAATAACAATATTACGCTTTTATTGAATTTACAACTTTCTCAATTTTAACAGTTTTTTGTTCACGTTTCTTTAAATCTCGAACGACAACAGCATTTTCCTTCAGCTCTCTTTCCCCAACTATCACTGCATAATCTATGCCTCTTCTATCCGCATTCTCCAAAGCCTTCGACATTTTCCTACCCATAGCCTCAACTTCAACAGCTATGCCTGCTTCTCGAATAATATTTGAAATTTTCAATGCAGTGCCTTTTAACTCCTCTTTTGCAGGGATAACCATCACCCTTTTCTTTTCTTTCACTTGTAAAAGGGTTTTTTGCTTTTGCATTGCAAGCATTATCCTATCCAGCCCATGGGCAACTCCCACCGCAGGAGTTGGTTGCCCTCCAAACAATTCAATAAGTTTGTCGTATCTTCCGCCACCGCCTAAGGCTATATCCAACTCTGGAACGTAAGCCTCGAAAATCATTCCAGTATAATATTCCAAGCCTCTTGCAAACCCAGCATCAACATTAACACTGACTTTGCATTCGCTATCTGAAAAAAGTTCAAGAATTTCTTCTAGATTTTCCACAGCCATTAAAGCTTCATCGTAGTTCTTGACGTATTCCCTTAATTTTGCCAATGTTTCAAGAAATTTGCCGCCCCTAAGCTCCACCAACTTTCCCAAAGTTTCTAAGCATTTTTGCGAAGCACCAGCTTTTTCAATAAGCTTGAAAGAGTTTTCATACTGTTTTTTATCCATTAATTGCATGACCGTGTTTTGTGTTTTTTCATCCAAACCTTCGCTTTTCATGATTCCTCTTAAAACTCCAACATGTCCCACCTTAAAAGAAACATTCTTCAATCCCGCACTCTTCATTAAATCACCTGTTAGCATCAGTATTTCTGCATCAGCTTCAGGCTTATTAGAGCCCATAAGCTCAAAGTTTGACTGCCAAAACTCTCTGTATCGCCCCTGCTGCGGCTCATCATAACGGTATAGGCTTCCAACGCAAAATAGTCTGAGGGGTTTGGGCTCATTTTTCAAGGTTGTTGCCACAAGTCTTGCAACAGAAGGAGTAAACTCTGGTCTTAAGGCAATAATTCTACCGCTCAAATCTTTAAATGTATACATTCTTAAACGAACTTCTTCACCGGCTTTAGCTGCCAAAAGTTCGTAGGATTCCACCACTGGAGTAATTATTTCTTTGTATCCGTAAAGTTCAGCTATTCTTTTAGCTTTACCTTCTATATACCGCATCATTTTAGCTTCTTCTGGCAGAAAATCTCGCATTCCGCGAACAGTTTGGAAACTTGACATTTCATTTTTCCTTCCTATGCTAATGTTAATTGCGACACAGAATAGTAAACGATTTCTCCTCTGCGGTTCATAACAGCCAACACCAACTCTTTTTTGAGACTTTGACATTGCCTCATAATATGAGCTAGCTTTTCTATTGTAACTGGTTTGCCTTCTTGTATGCTTAAAATCAAGTATTTTGCAGTGTCCTTGCCATATTCGCCTCTTTGGTAAACTCGAAAATCAACACCTAAGCCAAAACCTTCTCGAACCACATATCCACGACTTCTCAGGTCCCTATAAACCAAATATTTAGACCAAGCATCCTCCTCTACACTTTTATAACGTTTCAGCAAACCTTGAAAATCCACTTTTCCGCCTTTTTCGTCTTCCACTTCTATTTGTTCCCTATCCAATAGGTAAAGTGCTTCATAAAAAGTTAGAAGAAGTCCATCTCCTTCCGCCATGCCATATCCCTTTGAAGATAGCTCATCAGCTTTTTGTTTTTTGGGAATTTTAACGCCTTTTTCAACCAGTAAACCTTTAATTTTAGCTTCTAAACTTTCGACATTTTTTTCTTTGCGTTTGCTCATTTAACTCACATACTCTGATGCTAGGCTTTAAACTTATCAAAATCTTTCTTATATAAAATGCCGCTTTCACAAATTATGGCTGTCACATATTTTAAAGGAGTTATGTCAAAGGCTGGATTTAGAACGTTGACACCTTCCGCAGCCATGCGCATTGAGCCAATATGTGTCACTTCTTTTGGGTCTCTTTCTTCAATAACCACATTTGCAGACGTAATTCTCAGATCGAAAGTTGATTTTGGAGCTGCAACATAAAAGGGTATGCCATGCTCTTTAGCTAAAACAGATACCGTGAAGGTTCCAATCTTATTAATAACAGCATCTTTCACAATTCTATCAGCTCCAACCACAACCTTGTCTACCAACCCCTTCTGCATAACGTAACCCACCATGTTGTCGGTAATCAAAGTTACAGGTATACCCTCCCGAACAAGTTCATAAGCTGTTAACCTTGCACCCTGCAGTTTTGGACGAGTTTCAGTTGCAAAAACCTTAATCTTTTTCCCTTGTTCCCAAGCGGCTCTTATAACCCCCAAAGCAGTACCGTAAGCCACGGTGGCTAATGCACCAGCATTACAATGCGTTAGGATAGTATCTCCATTGCTGATTAGTTGCGCACCGTATTTTCCAATAAGACGGTTTGCAGCAGCATCCTCATCTGCTATTTTCTCGGCTTCTTCTAATATGGCATCAGCTAAGGCTTCAGCATTTCCAGAAAAACCTTTAGCTTTTGCCAATATTCTTTCAATCGCCCAGAAAAGATTCACGGCCGTGGGTCTAGTTTTTCTTAAAAGGTCAGCTGCCTCTTCTAACTCTTTAACAAGCTCTTTCCCATTTTTAACTTTGGAATAAGAATAATGTGCCTTTAAAGCCAGAGCGTAGGCCGCAGCTGCCCCTAAGAGGGGAGCCCCCCTTATCTTCATGGTCTTTATAGCCTCAGCAATCTCTTCGCAGCTTTTCATTTTAAGAATAACCGTTTCATGGGGAAGCTTTGTCTGGTCTATTGTTACAACCGCTCCATTTTCCCATCTGATAGTCCGCATGTTGCTGTACATAATATTAGCCTCAGTAAACCGTTTATGGCGGTAAATCGTATAAAATTTTGTAGAAAGGAAGAATGCAATAGTGAAAAAAGAAAGCTTTAAACGGCTTATTGGGAATTTTGGTAATCCCTATTCCGAAGTTTTAGGCATTAATCTCTCCAGTGGAGAAGACAAAGAAATTTTCAAATGGTTCTTAGCCTCAATCCTTTTTGGCGCACCCATAACAGAAAAATCAGTCATTAAGACCTACAGATGCTTTCAGAAGTACAATGTTCTAACACCAGACAAAATTTTAAACGCTGGCTGGGATGAGCTTGTAAAATTATTGGATGAGGGAAGCTACACTCGTTATGATTTCAAAACCGCTGACAAGCTTCTGGAAGTTATGCAAAATCTTAAACAGCAATACTGTGGAAGCCTAACTCAACTCTACAAAGAAGCTCTTGACAGCCATGATTTGGAGGAAAAGCTGAAAAAGCTTGGGAAAGGCATCGGTAACGTCACAGTAAGCATTTTTCTAAGAGAACTGCGCGACATTTGGACAAAAGCAGATCCTAAAACCACGAGCTTAGTTATGCTTGCAGCTCAGAATCTCGGAATAATAGAAAAACAAACATCACTAGAGGATGCGTCAAAACAGCTTAAAGAGTTTTGGCGTAAAAACAAAGTTGCAGGAAAATCTTATGTTAATTTTGAAACGGCTCTTCTTAGACTTGGAAAAGATTTTTGTAGAAAACGAAAATGTGCCACTTGCACGTTTAGAAATGAATGTCTCGCTATTGGGGTGCCTTAATGTAAGTAATGACTTCCACAGGGCACTCGCCAGGAAGTTTAAGCTTTTTCCTCCACGCTTCTCCTACCGCTATAAGCGAGAAAACTCCTGAAATCTCTGCCTTCGCTTTCCGAACCAAATTAACAAGAGCAGCCTGAGTTTCACCGCTTTTAATCATGTCATCAACTATCAGAACGCTGTCCCGTCTTTTTATCGCATCTTTCGGAACGTAAAGGGTCATTGTCACGCCGGACTCTCTGCCTAAAACATAGGTTTCTTCTAGAAAAGCTTTCACACCCACCTCTTTGTTTCTTTTTGCTACTACAAGATTAACGCCTAAAGCGTTAGCCACCATAGTAGCTAAAGGAATTCCGTCAACAGCTGCGGTTAAAACTTTTGTTATTCGCTTTCCAGCAAAACTAGCCAGAGCATGATTGGCTGCTTGTTGAAGAATGTTATAGTCTCCTATAATGTCAGTGTTGTCAAAATATCCTTCTTCATCAAACCTTATCCTATTACGAATCTCAACTTCCAAACCAACAATTTTTGATAAAATCTTCCAAAGCTGCTTTGCTCTAGCCGTATTGGGCAAAACATGACCTTTTGCATATCTGCTTAAAACCGTCACGGGCAAACCAGTTTTGGAAGCTAACTCCCGATAAGTAATGTTACGCTTATACTTAGCAGTCCTAAGCAACTCAATAGTCATTAGCCTAAGTTTTAATTCATCTGCATGTGTGCTCATGGTAATCCCTTATACACCGACAAGGCAAATATTAAAGCAGTTACCATTTATTATTGCATTACCCATTTATAATTTCCGTTCGCAAGCCGAAGCTGAGAGGCTACTCAATAGA
>CBETPM010000014.1:0-10759 GCA_965538135.1 Candidatus Bathyarchaeota archaeon | reverse complement strand
TTTTCCTCGCGATTCACCTTTTAATGCCGCGATTTTCTCAATTTCCATAATTGTTCTAGGAAAACACTAATTTTATCTAGTGGAAAACCGAATATAGTTTAGAATGGTTTCTTAAGGGAAGTTAATGGTTAACAGAGATAGACACGACATAACTTTCGAAATATTGAGAAAGGCGGTTTCTGGGAAAAGAAAAACAGAGTTAATGAGAGACGTGGGTCTTTCCTACACGCAGTCAAAGCAATATTTAAGCATGCTACAAAAGAAAGAACTCCTAGAAAAAGACGAAGAAGGCCGCTTTAAGACAACCAAAAAGGGTTTAGAATTTTTGGAAAAATGCGAAGAGTGCCCATTGTTTAAATGGAAATAATTATAGAAGTTCTATTGTTACATGCACTTCTTCGGGAACACGAATCCGCATTATACGCCTCATAACACGCTCTTCAGCGTCAATGTCAATAAGCCTTTTATGAATACGCATCTCCCACCTATCCCACGTTGCGGTGCCCTCGCCGCAAGGAGACTTCAAAACCGGAACCCGCAAACGTTTAGTAGGTAGGGGGAGAGGCCCAGTCATTTTAACTCCCGTTTTCTGGGCTATGGCTTTCAGTTCTGCACATACTTCTTCCAGTTTCTTATAATTTGTGCTTGTTAAGCGTATACGCGCCTTCCTAACCATGACCTATCATTCCAACTGTTTGCCTTCTAACTTAATTTATTAAGCACTTACCTAGACAATTACGGTAAATAAAAAGTTATCGAAAAGCCACATTAAAAGCTCAAAGGGAGAAGGATGAAAACAGTCTTAAAATTGAAGGTTAAGGGAATTCTCTTCGATTTAGATGGCACTCTTGTGGATTCAAAGGAAGCCTACAGGGAAGCATTAAAGGCAGCGTTTGCAGCTTTCGGACAAAAAAATGTCAGAGAAGAAGTGATGATGGAAATTCCGAAAAGGCTTGAACAGAACTTACCCCTAAACGATATATTAGGCGGATTGGACATTGAAAAGTTTTTGGAAATTTACCTTAAAACCTACTATCAAGCGACTATGCACAAGTCTAAACCCCTGCCAAACATTTATGAAACTTTAGAAGAGCTTTCCAAAAGGGCAAAGCTGGCGATAATCACTATGCGCCATTTTCCTAAACAAAAAATCTTCCAGGAACTGAAGCAATTTGGACTGGCAAAATACTTCCATCCTATTATAACTGCTTTGGATACAAATAAGCCGAAACCATCCCCAGAGGCGCTATTTAAATGTTCAAAAATTATGGGAATTAACACTTGCGACTGCGCTTTTGTAGGCGATTCTGTAACGGACATAAGAGCTGGAAAAGCCGCTGGGGCCAAGACGGTTGCGGTTTTATCTGGGATTTTCTCTCTGGAAGAATTAAAAAGGGAAAATCCAGACCTAATTCTTAAAAACGTCAAAGAGCTGCCAGATTTTATCGAATAAACCGTTAAAAAGGCTTCTACAATATTTCTATAACCGAAATATAGCTGAAAATTAGTGAAGACAATTATAGAAGCAAACATAAATAAAGCTTAATTAGAGGCTCAACCTTTAGTTTAGAATGGAGAAGGCTTCAGACGGGATATCAAATGAACTTCATAGAGATGCTATTGTCAGATAAACTGAAAGACATGAACTCTACGCTAGACCTTTTCGGCTCAGACCGAAAAATGCTTCAAATAGCATGCCAAGACCTGACAAACTATCTGAAAGCACACTGGAACCTCGTAGGAAAAGAAGCCAACGAATGCGATATCGTGGAAAAACTGGAAAAATTCTTTAATGAAAACCCCAACGAGCTTGAAGAATTTTTGGAAATTTGGGCTAGAACATGGTATAAAAAATGGAAGGAAAGAGTGAAACTTCTGATAGGGAATGACTACTCTAAAAGATGGGACAAAGTTACAAAAATTCTAAACAATGCAGAACCCATTTGGAGAAGACTCTCGAATCGTCAAGAAATGGAGGAAGTTGTAACCGCAACCCTCATCAGAAACGGAGAGATCTGCGGTACTTCCATCCTCGCCGAAAATCTTTTGAAAATGGAGTTAGGCAAAAACAGGAAGACCTATACCAGCAAAGAAGAGCAGATGATCAATGTTGTTAATAACACTTTGAGAAAGGCGAGAGAACTTGCTCGAAGCAAAGGACCGTTAATATACGTTAAAATTGATAAGAATTATTATCAGCTTTCTCAATAAACCAGCGGTTAACGAACTCTTTCTCTATGAAGATTTTTGGTTCGCCAAGAGTAAGTTTTGATCTTCGCCGTCTCGCCGTACCCGCATGCTGAACACCGCTTTTTTGAAACGTTATAGGCTCTCCTTCCGCATCTTCTGCAACGTATGTGAAGGGTTTTTCCAGCACGTTTGCCAAAGGATGGTGTACCTTTTCCCAACTATTCTCACCTTGGAGGTGGCGAAATAAGAACCACGTTGTCTCCGCGGACGATTATTAATCCAAGTTTTTTCACGTTTTCCGCATTGGTGGTGTCTTCTGTCTCGTCTAACACGAGGTTTAAGTGTTGGTCAAAACCTTTCAGTCTGCCCCTTAGGCTTTTTCCACCTTTCAATCGTACAAGAACTATTTTTCCAAGGTTCTGCTCAAGGATTTCTGTTGTCATTTCGCTCATTTTTAACCCTCGAACATATAGTTTATGTCTTTTATACTTAAACTTATAACATTTAAAGCTATCTAAAAGAGTGCTGTATCTATGTCGAAAAAAGTTAGAAGATATTTTCTGAAAGAGAAAGAAACGAAGAATTTTCTAGAAAAAATATTGCCTAAATTGAATTTGAATCATGAACAACTTTTTAGGGCTAAGGTTAAAGTTGAAATTGTGGAGACAGAATTTGCTGAAATCTACCTTCTCAACGGTAAACCGTTAATGGCTAAGGCTGGGGAGAACGTTTTTCCAACACTCGTTTTCAGCGAATTCCTTGCTCTTGCCCCTAAAATTGTTGTGGACATGGGTGCTGTTCCCTACATTTGTAACGGAGCGAACGTTATGGCGCCAGGAATTGTTCGTTTCGAGGGAGAGTTTAGGAAGGGTGATTATGTTTTTGTTGTTGACGAGAAGTATGGTAAGCCCTTGGCTGTAGGCATGGCAGAGTATGACTTAAGTGATGCCAGAAATGTTAAGGGAGGCGTTGTGGTTAGAAACTTGCACTTTGTCGGCGACAAAATATGGAATTTCATGAAAACCTTAGACCATGCAAGTCGGTGAAGGGGGAATCTGAATTCTAAATTCATAAAAAAGTTAAGTATTTAGATGCTGAATTAGGAAACACTTAAACTAGTGGAAGGTAAATAAAATTTAGAGAGGAGTAGCTTGCCAGGTTTAGGCATTATATTCCGCAAGTCAAAGAAGGAGCAAAAGCGTGAAGATATTAAAAATGTTTCTGGCAAGACTTACTTGAAGGCTATGCCTCTCCGCGATTTATCCGACTTAGACATGGTAAAAGATGAGGTGAAAGCGGGAAACATTATGATTTTAAGGATAACTCCTCTCGCCAGCAAAAGCATTGAAGATGTGAAACGGGCTGTAAATGAGTTATGCGAGTTTACAGAATCTGTCGGCGGAGACATTGCAAGGTTAGGTGAAGAACGAGTGGTAGTGTGTCCGCCTTCTGTAAGAATTTGGCGAGAGAAAACGCCAGTTGCCAATGAACCGATACCTACTGCAGCCTAAAGGTTTCCATAACTGACGGAACCAATGTTTGAATCCCGTAGTTTCTCTGGATGGTGTTGGCTAAACTTAAACACTTTGCCCGTTCTCCGTGACACACAAACACTTTTTCAGGTCTAGGTTTGAGATGGGTAATATAGTTAAGGATTTGCCGTCTATCAGAATGTCCAGAAAACCCCTCAATACACTCTACCTGCAATCTTATTTTCACAACATCCATTCTTCCTTCACTATTTATCATAGCAGCTTCAGTTAAGCCCTTCTGCACTCTTCTGCCCAAGGTTCCTTCAATTTGATAGCTAACGAAAATTATGGAGTTTTTCTCATCTTCTGCCAATCTTTTGAAGTATTCTATTACGGGTCCGCCTTCCAACATGCCAGAGGTTGCCATTATTATGCATGGTTCGCCATCTATTATATCCTGTCTCACGCTTGGATGTTCAACTATTGTGAAGTAGTCTGATTTGAAGGGATTCACTCCATCATAGAGTATGCTGTGGCGAACCTCTCTCCCTAAATATTCGGGATATGCAGTGTGGATGGCTGTGGCTTCGGAAATCATTCCTTCAATAAAGACAGGTGCTTCTTTCATTAGTCCCCTTCGCATATAACCGTCAATAACAAGCATGATTTCTTGCGCCCTGCCCACGGCTGGAACTGGGATTAAGACTTTACCTTTGCGCTCTAAAGTTTCGTTTATAACTGCGGTTAAACTTTCTTCAGCATCAACCCGTGAAGGCATAACATCGTCTGTTCCACCATAAGTGCTTTCTGTTATTACAGTTTCCACTCTTGGAAACTCTTTAGCAGCAGCTTCCAATAACATAGTTCTCGCATACTTATAGTCTCCAGTATAAACAATGTTGTGCAAGCCTTCGCCGATGTGAAGGTGGATTATGGAAGAACCTAAAATGTGTCCCGCATTGTGCAATGTTAGCCTAATATCCGGGGCGATGTCAGTTACAACGCCATATCTTAAGGGAATTGTGTGCAAAACGCATTCCCGAACATCTTTTTGGTCATAAGGCGGTGTTATCCCCTGCTTGCTGGCTACATCTAAATAGTCCAATTGAAGAAGGGTCATAAGATTAGATGTTGGAGCCGAACAGTAAATCGGCCCATCGTATCCGTATTTGTAGAGAAACGGCACCAAGCCGCAGTGGTCGAGATGCGCATGGCTTATCACAACCGCGTCTAAAGAGTCAATTTCGAAGAGTGGGTTGTCAAGTCTTGGAAAGGCTTCAAAGGGTTTTGTGGAGCCCGGGTTAATGCCACAATCCAGCAGGACACTGCTTTCTCTGGTCTGAACTAGAAAGGCTGATCTTCCGACCTCTTGAACCCCACCGAGAGCGGTAATTCTGATGTCGCCTACTTCGTAGATTTTTGGTCTGAAAATTCTTTCACCTACGGTTCGGAGTATCCTTTCTCTTTCTTTGCTTTCAGAGTGAAGATAATGTCGCATGTGGGCGATTATCTTTGATTTCAGAGGAGGACTTCGCAAGACATGGGGACGCCATTTGGTCTCCCTTATAATTTCCTGTAAAACTGCTCCGTTTTTACCTATTACAAGCCCAGGTTTTTTGGCTTCGATTATTACTTCGCCGAGGCTTGGGTCAAAATTTATGTCTGTAACTTCTGCTTCGGGCGGAATTACCTTCCGTGTTATCTTTTCAGCCTCTTTTTCTGGAAGCCTTACGGAAGGATCGGAGCGTACAACAATCCTCTTTCTTATTATGCCTACAATGTCTGCAATTACGCTGCTCTGTTCAACCAGTATCTCCGGCTTTTTCGCGTAAACAGCAAGCATCGAACCCTCATACTCTATTCTAGTTACCTCAGCCTCTTTAGGAACATGCTCCAGAATGTAATGACTTATTTCGATCTTATCTTCCTCAGAGTTCTGCGTCACTTTTAAATTCCTTCATTAAGCTAGAAACTGTTTTTTCTCTTCTTCGGATAGTTCTCTGTAGCCTTTCCCACCGATTATAGCAACATTGAAGCTGTCGCCGCTGGCAGCGTCTCTCTTCATAGCAGAATTTATAGCTTTCACGACTGTGGGCAGAAGCTCTTCAACAGAAATATTTTCCTTATACTTGTCTTCTAAAACGCCGTAAGCAATGGGTGACCCAGAGCCTGTTGCAACACACTTTTCTTCTGTTAAGCTTCCAAAGGGATCTAACGCGAAAACGTGGGGGCCTGTGTCGTCTATGCCGCCTATTAGGACTTGTGTGAGTAGGGGAACGTATCGAGAGGAAAATAGGAGGTTTGCCACTAGTCTTGCAGCTGAGTTTACTGGTAGGGGCCTACCTATGTTGATTTTGTAGAGTTGAGCGTTGGCTGTTAGTATGTCTACGGTTCTCTGGGCGTCTGCAACTGAACCTGCAATTGTCATGCCTAGGTGGTCGTCTATTTTGTATATTTTTTTGCCGTGTTTGTGAGCTACATAGAAGCCCATAGTTACTCTGGTATCTGAGGCTAGTATGACGCCGTCCTTGCAAACGACGCCGATGGTTGTTGTTCCCTTAAAGGCTAACTTGTTTACTAAATCCTTGTTTGCCATTTCATTTTCTCCCAAAACCATAACGTATCGCGAATTTACTTCTCTAGGAAGCAGCATCATCTAATCATAAACATGGAATTTATTAATATTGCGGTCTAAAAAGCTAGAAGAAAACAACATTTTTAAAAGAAACGCCGACTAAATAAGGGTTTGAACGCCTGCAAAAGGGATTATGATTGTCTTTAAAGCATCATCGAATGCAGCTTCCCCGAGAAGTTATTGTTGGAGAAGGCACAATAGAACGGGTGGCAGAAGTCTCCAAAAGGCTGGGGTTCACAGATTCTGCGCTCATAATTGCAGGTTCCAAAACTTATGAGGTCGCTGGAAAAACTGTCAAATCACTTCTTGAACAGGAAGGCATGAAAGTTGACGTTTTTCTTGTTGACGCTGCAAATGTTAGAAATGTTCGCGCTGCGGAAGAGAAAATTAGGATTTTAAAGTCGCAGATTGTTTTCGGAGTTGGTGGCGGAACTAAAATAGATGTTGCAAAGTTAAGCTCTGCCCATCAAGGCATCCCTTTTATAAGCGTTCCAACAGCAGCTTCCCATGATGGTATTGCCAGCCCCCTTTCTTCCATAAAAGGATTTGAAAAACCATATTCAGTGATGGCACAGTCTCCTTTAGCCATCATTGCAGACACTAACATAATATTGCAGTCGCCTTGGCGTTTTACTATAAGCGGTTGCGGGGACGTAATCTCAAAAATAACAGCCGTGAAGGACTGGAAGCTGGCGCATGAAGAGAGAAACGAGTATTATGGGGGATATGCTGCAAGTTTGGCTTTAATGAGTGCCAAGCTTGTGATGCAAAATACGGAAATTATTAAACCAGATAACCAAGAGGGCATACGCGTCTTAATAGAGGCGTTAATAAGCTGTGGGGTTTCCATGAGTATAGCGGGAAGCAGCCGTCCATGCAGCGGTGCGGAACATCTTTTCAGCCACGCCCTTGACATGATTAAGCGTAATCACGCTTTACACGGCGAACAATGTGGTGTGGGTACAATACTCATGTCCAATCTTCATAGAACGAACTGGAAACAAGTTAGAGATGCTTTAAAAAAGTTAGGTGCACCCACAAACGCCAAGGAGTTAGGCTTAGAAAGAGAGGATGTGATTAAAGCTTTGGAGGTCGCTGCTACTTTAAGACCTGAAAGATACACCATTCTTAACAAGCTAAATTTGGACAGAGTAGCTTATGAAAAACTGGCGGAGAAAACAGAGGTAATATAAATCAACTTAAGCCTTTGCCTTTTGTTTTTCCTCTTTCTTAGGTTCAGCCTTAAAGGTTTCAACGAACTTCACTGTGGTGATTTCGGGGAAGAATCGCTGGGTGTCTAGGGCTATGCCTCTTTTTGCTACTTGGATTCCTTCAAGATAGAAGGCTTCTTCGGGCATTTCTATGGTTACGGTTTTCTGTCTTATAGTGAATGTAAATTTATCTGCTTCCACTGCAGGTATTCTCCGATGTATTAGCGCTGCTATCTTCTCTTTAACAGTTTTAAGCTTTTTTTGAACTGTAACTTCGTATAAAAGGGTTTTTCCAGCCAATGGCGGATTAAAGTCAAGTAGAACCCTTCCAGCGCCGATGGCTCTCACTACTGCCAGCTTATTGCCATATTCAACTTGCATGCCGATGCTTGGTGTTATTCCCTTAGAAGTTAAATTTTTTAGAGGAACCCGTCTAACTTTTTCAGCGTCTCTTTCTCCAAAAGCCTTTTCAGGAGGTATTTCCACGGAGCTTGTTTTGCCAACTTCCATGTTTAAGAAGCTTTCATCTAAAGCCTTTAAAACCCAGCCTTCGCCGACAACTATGAGTTTAGGTTCGTAAATTTCACCTTCCTTGTATAGACGCTCTTTTTTAGCTACTTCTTCTATTGTAGTGTCGAAAACTTCTCCTGTTTCCTTTACTTTAGCTGTATAGTCTATAAGGACGAAGTCGCCTCTCTGTAATGCCATAAGCATCATCTTTAAGGTATTGCCAAAGTAAAATTTGAACTTTAATAAAAGCTTTCTCTAACAAATTCGCTTACTTCGCATGGTTAAATGATTTATAAGCGGATAAACACTAAAGTTTAGATTATAGTTTAACTCTCCAATTTAAAGGAGGAAGCAATGATGTTTGAAATATTGGAAGAATATCCATACTTGATTACGGTTATTTGGCTGCTTGTAATAGGAATAGCTGCAGCAATAATTGAGCGTTTAGTAACAAGATGGCTAAAACGGCTTACGGAGAAAACTGAATGGCCGCCAGATGTAGAAAATGGTTTGATAATAATGGCAAGGCTGATAGTTCTGGTTGGAGCACTTATAGCCCTTCTCCATGTAGGTGGAGTCCCCACAGACATTCTCGTCAGCCTTTCAGCTTTAAGTGGTGCAGCCATAGGGTTTGCCTCAACACGCACCGTTGGAAACCTTATTGCAGGATTCTACCTTTTAATTGCACGTCCCTTCCAAGTAGGCGACTATGTTAAAATAGATGGTACTGAGGGTGTGGTGCAGGAAATAACGATAAACTATGCGAAAATTTTGACTCCAACGAATAATGTGGTATCCATAAGCACTCAAAGAATACTGGACAAGGAAATTATAAATTATCGCTTTAAAGGTGAAGAATCAAAATTGTACTGTTACGGATTCGAAGTTAGCTTTGACCATTCTGTACCGACAGAAAAACTAGAGGAATTATTGAACAGGATTGCTGAACGCTATGCAGAAATGCTTCCTAAAAAGCCGGAATACCATGTTAGGAAGCTAACGAGATTAGATAGAACATACACGTTCTACATTTACGTTGAAGACCCAAAGGACATCTTTATACTTCAACCAAAAATCATGAGAGAAATCATAGAGGCATGGGAGAAAGCTAAAACAGCAAATTAGTAACCACTTAAAACATTTTAAGTTAATTTATATACCAAAGAACACAACTTAAAGTTAAAGCGCTAAGGAAGTGTTTGATTAGAATGTTAAAGGAAGCTCAAGAAGCAGTTAAAAGAATCTCCTACGACGCACATAAAAAAGAAGTTTTCACATCTAGCTTTTTTATAACACTTCTCACGGAACAGGTGGGACAGGTTGCCGAAAAATACATTGCAGAAGGCAGAATGGGAAAAGACATAGAAGTAGACATAGCAGATGTGATCGTTGTCAGCCTAGCCTATCTGAACTGGCTGGAAAAAGACGGCTCAGAAGCCTTCAAAAAATCTTTAGAGAAGCATGAAAAGGCAATAAAAAGATTCATAGAACAGAGAAAGAAATAGCAGTTTCTGCGAGAAAACTCAATGCAGAACAAAAAATCAAATTCAAATATTAGAAAAAATGCCTACTATGCTATTCTGCTTTTTGGAATAATCAGCCTAATGGGCGACATCGTCTACGAAGGCGCAAGAGGTTTAATTCCAAGCTATCTAGAGTTTTTAGGTGCCACAGCCTTCATAGTAGGCTTTGTAGGTGGACTAGGAGACTTTTTAGGCTACGCTTTTAGGCTTATAAGCGGATTTTTAGTGGACACAACGAGGGCTTACTGGCTTTTCATATTTCTAGGCTATGGACTAATAGCAGCCATACCGCTGCTAGGCGTTCCCTCAGGCTTGGAGATAGTAATAATCCTCGTTTTAATGGAAAGACTTGGAAAAGCCTTCAGATCACCGTCCAGAGACACCGTATTATCCATAATAAGCAAAGATGTGGGAGCTGGAAGAGCTTTTGGAATCCATGAACTTTTAGACCAGATTGGAGGAATTTTGGGACCGTCAATAATGACGTTTCTAATGTTTTCCACGGGAAACTACAACTTATCCTTCAGTGTTCTCGCCATACCTTTTATGGCGCTTGTAGCAGTGTTAATCTACACTTACAAGAAAGTGGGCACAAAGGCCTTCCAAGCTAAAACCGAAAAACCCGAGAAAAGTCAAGGAAAACTGCCAAAACCTTTCCTCATCTACACATTTGCGGTTTTATTAAATACCTCAGGGCTTGTGCCCTACACAATTATACTTTTTAAAACTTCAGAAATTCTTCAAACTCCTGAAAGCACATGGATTGTACCGTTAATCTATCTGCTGATACAAGGTGTTGACGCGCCAGTCGCTTTAGCCGCGGGATTTGCCTATGACAAGTTTGGCACAAAAATACTGGTGATGCCCTTCCTTCTTTCAATTTTCTCTTCGCTCGTTACCATGGGAAGCAAAAACCTCCTCACAATTATGGCGGCGGCTTTAGTTTTTGGTATAGTTCTTGGAATGCAGGAGTCCGTTTACCGCGCAGCCGTCTCAGCATACACGCCCATAGCCTCTAGGGGAACAGCCTACGGCATATTCAACACAGCCTACGGCGTCGGATTCCTAATAAGCGGAAGTCTCTACGGATTACTAACCGACCTAAAAGTTTCGTTAATTCTAACAGCCATTTACACAGTTCTAACGCAAACCACAGCCACAACACTGCTTATAACCAGCTCAAAACACAAAAGCTAAACAGTTGCTTGGCGCGGGGTG
>CBETPM010000013.1:0-12271 GCA_965538135.1 Candidatus Bathyarchaeota archaeon | reverse complement strand
AACGTATAAAAAAGCTTATTGTAAGTTTAGGTGACCGTCTATTTTTTACAGAAATGCCCGATACAGAAACTTCCAGTTTGTTGAAAATAATTAAAGATGGCAAGGAACAATGGCTAACAACCTTGGATATTGCCTTTCTGACGCTTTTCACTTTGCAGATGCTCATGGAAGAATGTTGGAAAAAGCGAATATTGCTTATTGGCATAACAAAAGATACTGCAGCAAGAGATTTTAAGAGACAGTTAATTCCAATAATGCACAATGAAGAATTGCTTAAAACTGCTATTTCTCAAGAAGAATTTGAAAAACTCCCCAACACGGACCGTATGATACTTCAGTCAGCCAGCATTTTCAATGCGGATAAGATTAAGCCGCCATGGAGTTTAATCGAGTATGATTCGGCTTTTAGGACGTTGGTACCAGACAAGCAGAATCGAAGAGGCTATGTTTCAGGCGCTATTAAGAACAAGATAAGCCTGGAAAGAATTTTTTTGAAAACTTATGTTCAGCTAAGCCAAGCTAAAACAGACCCCCTTTTAAGAAGCAATGTTTTACTTGTAGACCGTCTGGTTTATCCCGAATACGATTACAAGCCAGAAAATGTTGTGGAGTTTTGGAACGAGCTAAGCGACGGAACAAAGGAGCCGGTGGAAGTAATCCTTTTCATGAATAAGGATGTCCCAAATCCTCTGCAAAATTTAACAATGACTATTCTAACGGCGATGGCTCCTTCAAGTATTCCAGAAGCCTTTGGCCATAATAAGCCGCTTTTTATAGCAGATAAGATTGCTAAATGGAATTATGGACAGTTTAAACGTGTAGTGGATACCACAGCCCATTGGATCCTAAATAGTCATAAATTGAGAAAATTCATATTTTACATGAGCACTTTTAGAGAGAGGAGAGCAGCAATTGAAGCCGCAAGAAGAGAACAAATTTAACAATTTCTGCTTCACAGACTTTGAAGGCAGATTCTGTGCCAGACTAGCCGCTGTCATCCCAAGATACTTTGGAGGTGAAGAAGCGAAAGTTTCTGGAACAAGCGCCCGCTACAACTGCCGCATAAAAGTCGAATATCAGAAAGATTTGATGGGACTTTTAGAGGAAGGCATGCTTCTAGCAGTTAAAAACTTTAGACAAGCAGTACCGGAAACTACGAGGTTCACATTGATGGAAATCAGCCGCGTCTGGCCGGAACATTTTGGTTTGCGTGGCTTATCTGATCATGGTTACTATCCCATGCAGTTTGAAATTATTGAGCAGTCTGAAGAGGATTGGTTAACAGATGACAAGTCTACAATGATGATTCAGATAGATGCCATCCCCATAAACTACGATTTGATCATAGACAAGAACTGCGATTTCGATTTTGTAAAAGGCTTTTCCTATCCTGTTGTTGGCAGTCCAGTCTACATTTTAAACAGTGAAATGATAAACCGCATGTATAACCAGAAAATAGCAGAAAAGTTGAAAATAGATCCCTCGAAAACCGTTGAAGATGCAAGGATAGATCCAAGACTTGGCTTAATAAAAATGTTTGAAGCAAGCCAAACCATCATACCAATCTACGTGGATTTCGAGAAGCTTATCCGCTACCATTTCGGAGTTTTCGCATTCACAGGCGGCGGAAAAAGCAATTTAATGTCAAATATTCTCAGAAGAATTCTGCTACATACAGAAGACACTAAAATTGTGGTTTTTGACATAAGTTGCGAGTACGTGTTCTTACTATTGGATTTATTGGGTGACCCTAATCTCACATCTAAAGTTGTTATGGAACATCGCATAGACTCGGTGGAACAGTTTTTCAACTCTGTGGTTAAACCAAAAGAGTATGAAGCTGATGAAAGAATCAAAATAGGATTACAACATGTAATGGATCAAGGGAAGCTTGCCTACTATACGAGACCTAAACAGAAAATTCCAACATACAGTCAGTTTTTAGAAGAACTTAGCTCGCAAAGAAAAGAGTTTGTTGGCAAGCCGCACTACATGAACGCTATAGAAAAAATTCACGATGCAGTGCTGGATTATATGGAAGAACATGGTTTAAGCGAAAATCAAGAAGTAAACGAAGATTTTGTAAAATATATAGACGAACTTGCCTTAGAAACAGTCCAGCAGTTTAAAGTTCACGAAAAAAGCTTGTTATATTCGTGGGCAACCACAAGATCAGCAATTTTAGACGTTATACGAAAAAAGCATGAAGAAGAAAAGGAATTTGTTGGTGGATTAACAGCAGAGAAAATTCGAGAACTTCTGGAAGGAGATGAGAGGCTTTTATGCATTTCAATTTCCGACCCCTTCATCATAAAAGAGTTAGTGATAACCCTTACACAAGATTTGCTTGTTCGTAGAAAAAGAAGATTCCAAGTTAAACCGTACATCCTTCTTGTCTTCGACGAAGCCCAAGAGTTCATTCCAGAAATGGGCGGTTCAACGGGCATAGATAAAAAATGCAGCAAACAAGTGGAAACAATCCTCAGGCAGGGAAGAAAATATGGTCTGGGCGTTTGTATAGCCACGCAAAGAGTAGCCTATCTAAACACTAACGCTTTGCAGCAGCTTCACACATATTTTGTCGGTACTTTGCCGCGTCCTTATGACCGCACAGTGATCAGCGACACTTTCATGATTGACAAAACCATACTGGAAAAAACTTTAGAGTTTGCTCCTGGTGAATGGCTCTTGTCCAGTTACATAGCAACGGGCATAGAAAATGTGCCCATATTCGTAAGAGCAGACAACGCAGAGAAAGAAATAGAAAAATATTTGCAAAACAATTCTAAAGCGCTTTAAGCCACTCCGCATCTCTTCAGTAAACGTTGCCACCTCTCATCTGTTATCCGCTGGATTTCCTCGGCTACTTTCTCAAATTTAGGTGTAAACAAATGTCTGAAGCGTCCCTGCAGTTGCAAATACTCCTTGACAGGCTTTTTCTTCTGCGGAGCTAGAGCTAAAACCTTGCTTGGCGTTGAAAGCTGATATTCGCCGTTAACCGCCTCCCACAGCGGGAATATGCATGTTTCCACAGCTAACCGCGAAAGCTCTATAGTTTTTGCTGAGTCGCTTCTCCACCCCCGCGGACAAGGAGCAAACACATGAAGAAATGCTGGACCATTCACTTCTAATCCCTTTCTGGCTTTTGTAATCAGATCTCGCCAGTAATAGGGCGATGCCGTAGCCGCATAGGGAATGTCATGCGCCACCATGATGTCTGCTATAGGCTTTTTGTTCTGCAGCTTTCCCGGAATTACTGTACCAGCGGGCGATGTGGTTGTAGACGCTCCCAGTGGTGTTCCTCCGCTTCTTTGGATGCCAGTGTTCATGTAAGCCTCATTATCATAAAGCACGTAAAGAAAATCGTGTCCCCTTTCAACAGCTCCTGAAAGGGCTTGTATCCCTATGTCATAGGTGCCGCCGTCTCCAGCCAAAGCAATAACGTCTATTTGCTCCTGCTTTATTCTTCCCTTCTTTTTCAGTATCTTTATTGCTGACTCGATTCCAGAGGCGTTTGCAGCTGCATTTTCAAAGGCTGTGTGGAGCCATGGTGTAGCCCAAGAAGTATATGGGTAGATTGAAGAAACTACTTCCATACATCCAG
Organism: Candidatus Bathyarchaeota archaeon; assembly: GCA_965538135.1. Taxonomy (GTDB): domain Archaea; phylum Thermoproteota; class Bathyarchaeia; order Bathyarchaeales; family Bathycorpusculaceae; genus PIXZ01. Next base: position 8,667 of record CBETPM010000013.1, on the reverse strand, counting down.
TGGCATTTGTAACTATTGTGGGTCCTCTAACAGCTTTCATAATGAGCCTAAGAACAGTGGCTGGTCCGCAGCCTGCACATGCCCTATGCCCTGACAGAAACAGGTCTGGTTTTTCAGCTATTTCTTTGGCGGTGAATTTCCATTCAGAAAACATTTCCTTTTTCATCCTCCTATTCTCTTAATCCAACATAATTTATTCGACGCTCAACACGGCTTGTCTGCGCTATCTTCTGCAGGTTCTCGTATATTCCACGTATTTGACCTGGACTTGTGTCCCTTCCACCCAACCCGTAAATGTAGTTCACCACGAAAGGACGGTTTTGAATATCATAGAGTGCGTGGCGAACTTCGTGGAACACTGGTCCTCCATATCCTCCGAAACTTATGCTTCTGTCCATAACGCCTATGGCTTTCACTTTTTCTAAAGCCTTCACTATTCCGTCCACAGGTAAAGGTCTAAAAGTGCGAACTCTAAGTAGTCCGGCTTTAACGCCTTCAGCTCTAAGCTCATCAACAACGGTTTTCACGGTTCCAGCAGTTGAACCTAAACACACTGCGGCGATTTCTGCATCTTCAAGATGGTAAGACTCCAGCAGTCCATTGCCATAGCGTCTACCACTTATGCCCTCATACTCCTCGTTAACCTTTGGAATTACCTCAAGAGCTTTTTTCATGGCTTCTTCTTGTTGCTTTTTGAACTCAAAATAATAGTTTGGCAAGGCTATAGGCCCCATGCTCATGGGGTTTTCTGGGTCAAGCTTAAAGGGCGCCTTTTTTCCTTCGTGGGTTGTTACAAGGGGGATTTGTCGAGTGCCAATAAACTTTTTAACAATGTCATCTGGAAGCACATTAACGTTTTCCAGCGTGTGGCTTAAAGTGAAACCGTCCAATCCAACTATGACAGGCAATAAGACTTCATGGTTCTCAGCAATCTTGAAAGCTTGAATCACGGAGTCGTAGGCTTCCTGAGCGTTTTCAACATAGATTTGTATCCAACCGCTATCCCGTTGAGCCATAGTGTCCGAATGGTCGCAGTGAATGTTTATGGGGGCAGACAAAGCTCTGTTGGCAATTGCCATAACCACAGGCGCGCGGCATCCAGAAGTAACAAAGAGCATCTCATGCATTAAGGCCAGGCCTGCAGAAGCTGAAGCAGTAAAGGCTCTAGCACCTGTTACCGAAGCCGCAAGACAAGCGGTTAAGGCGCTATGTTCAGACTCTGTGCAAACAAATTCTGTTTCCACTTCGCCATTGGCAACATATTCACTGAACCTTTCAACAATGATTGTTTGAGGAGTTATAGGATAGGCGGCTACCACGTCAACATCTGACTGTTTGGCGGCAAAAGCAACAGCCTCATCACCGTTCATAGCTAAAACCTGCTGTTTAACAACCTTTTCCACTTCTCGCATACCTCCTACTCAAGCCTCATCTCAATAGCATCCACCGGACACTCGTTAGCACATATCCCACAACCTTTGCAAAAGTTAAGGTCAAACTCAATATCCTTTTTTTCAGGCCTCCAGTGTATGGTCCCCTCTGGACAGAAAAGCACACATAAAAGACATCGCGTGCACTTTTCCGGGTCTCTCACAGGTTTGTAGGTTTTCCAATCTCCAGTTAAAAACTGGGTGCTGGGTTTCCAGCATACACCAGCTGGAGAAATTTCCTTCCAACTTTTTTCTTGAGAACTCATTCAGATTTTACCTCCGCATAAGCTTCTTTGATTACGGCAAAATTCTTCTCCGCCACATCTTGTCTAAAACGTTCCTTAACAACTTTCTCAATACTTTCTAGATTAATTGTCCCAGTTACTCGCGCAAAAGCTCCAAGCATGGCTGTGTTAGTTATTGGACGTCCCAAAATTCTTATTGCTATTTCTGTTGCGGGAATAGCCCAAACTTGGGCGCTGTCAGCATTAATTTGTTTTTTAAGCTTTTGCGGGTTCTCTTTGGAATTGATGATGATTTTTCCTTCAGCATTTAGTCCCTCTGCAACGGGCACTGTTTTCAGCAAGGTAGGGTCTAAAACAACTACAACATCTGGATTGTAAACTGCACAGTGCATAAGAATGGGTTCAGTGCTTATTCTTGTAAAAGCTGCTACTGGCGCGCCCATTCTTTCGGGACCAAACTCTGGGAAAGACTGGATGTACTTGCCTTCATAAATGGCTGCTCTCGCAAGTAGTTCGCTGGCTGTCCATGCTCCTTGACCACCTCTTCCATGCCACCTGACTTCAAGGATTTTCTTCAAGTCTTTAACTCTCCAAGAGTCTTTCACCCTAATTGGGAAATCTAAAATATACATCTTTCTCAACAAAGAAGTAAAATCCGATGAAAGTTTGTTTCCTTGTCTGTGTTGGAGTATTTAGCAAGGTTCCACCATAAATTTTAAGCTGAAAAATACTTTCATAATTGTTTGACTTATTAAAAGATTTAAAGGTTGGAATTAAGTTTGTCAGACAATTCGGTTGGCGATAAGATACTGTTAACTGCCGACCGAACTTTGATGAGCGATTACCATAAAAACATCTTTATAGGCTTCGGAACATGCGCTCCCCCTAACTTTATTCCAGACCAATTGTACGGTTGGCTTTTCTTCCCACCCATAAAAACGAATAAAGGCATACCTATCGCAGCGCCTTATGGATTAAGAAAAATTGAAGCCCAACTTCTCAACGAAGGCTTCGACGTTCTCACAGTGGCACCAACACATCTTAAAAAATACATTCACAAAGCAAAAGTTTTAGGCATACACGTAATGGATCCCTTTGGACTCGGCCCAGCCTCCACCACTTTCGCTTTCGTGTTGAAGAAGGAACCTTTTCTTGCTCAATATTTTCGCGTCTTGCTGGAAAATCCATCAATTAGAGAAGCTAAAAAGCATGGTTTAAAGATTATTGTGGGTGGACCTGGTGCTTGGCAATTTCGTTATAGACCGACATTTGTTGAAAAGTATGGGATAGACTGTATTATTGAAGGCGAGGCGGAAAAGGCTATTGGAAAAATCGTAAAAGCCGCAATAGACAACGAAGAGCTTCCACAATATTATAAGGTGGGCATTAAAGAAACTCCTATGTTAGAGGAAATACCAGAGATTAAAGAGCCGTCTATTAATGGTCTTGTGGAGATTGGACGTGGTTGTTGTCGTGGCTGCGAGTTCTGCAGTGTCACCTTGAGACCTTTAAGATGGTATCCTTACGAGAAGATAATGCGAGAAATAGACGTGAACATAAAAAGTGGATATTTCAAGCACGCCAACCTCCACGCTGAAGACGTTATGCTTTACGGCTCCAAAAACACTCTTCCAAATGATAGGAAACTTATAAAACTTCACAAGCTCGTCCAAGAAAAATGTGAAAGTATTGGTTGGAGCCACTGTTCCCTTGCAGCAGTCGCATCAAAACCAGAGCTTTTCGCGGAAATTTCTGAAATTATCCTACAAAAACAGCCTTGGTGGGGTGCCGAAATAGGAATAGAGACGGGTTCTCCAGAACTCGCCAAAAAAATAATGCGCGCAAAGGCACATCCTTTCAAGCCTGAAGAATGGCCAGAAGTTGTCCGCACAGGAATGGGATTGATGCATGATTATAAGCTTGTTCCAGCATCCACGCTTATTGTGGGTGCTCCGGGAGAAACAGAAGAGGATTTGCTGAAAACCATTGAGTTGGTGGATGAGCTCAAAGATGTTAGGAGCTTGATTGTGCCGTTGTTTTTTGTTCCCATGGGAAAGTTGAAAGATGAGAAATGGTTTAAAGAGACAGAGATGACGCCGCTGCATAGAGAGCTGTTAATTAAATGTTTAAAACATGATTTTCGCTGGGTGGATGAACTTATTAACTTGTCTTTTGCTGGAAAATGGTATGCAAGCCTTATGCAGACATTCTACCGAATCTTTGTTAAAATAGCAGAATATAAAGTGGAAAGATCGGGAATAACCCTAAAAGAAGAGAAAACGACTAAATTTAAATATGCGTGAAAGTTTCAAAACCATAAGTTTGGAAGCCGCCGTAGCTCAGTTCGGTAGAGCGGCTGGCTGTTAACCAGTCGGTCGTAGGTTCGAGTCCTACCGGCGGCGCCAAAATATTATTTTGATGGAGTGTTTGACTTTTCTTTTCGCCTTTCCAGAGCAAACGTTTCAACTGAGTAACAAGAAGCTTTAAAGTAAAAACAAATAAAGTAAAACAAAAAATATGGTGTGCTATATAAATGAAAGTGTTAGTTATTTACTACTCTAGAACAGGGAACACAAGATTATTGGCTGAGACAATTGCGAAATGTCTAAATGCAGATTTAGAGGAAATAAAAGACAACAGAAAAAGAACAGGTATCTTTGGCTATTTAAAGTGCGGATATGAAGCAATATTCAAAAAAATTATTGAAATCCAACCTAGTAACAAGAAGCCAGAAAAATATCACTTAGTAATTGTTGGTTCTCCAGTTTGGGTCGGCAGACTTTCATCCCCTGTCAGAACCTACCTTGCTAAGTACGGGAATAAAATCAAAAAAACAGCCTTCTTCGCCAGCTGTAGTGCAAATAGTGGCAAAATTTTCAGCCAAATGGAAGATCTGTCTAAACAGCCCATAGCCACGCTTGAAGTTAGAGAAAAGGAAATCAGATCAAAGGAATTTCTGAAAAAAGTCGAATCTTTCATTGAAAAAGTAGGCATAAAATAAAAATTTTATTGCTTAAAGTTCTTAGAACTGTTCCAAAATGTCCTTTTTCTCCATTATAAAACCGCAATAATGGCATTTTAGCAAAAGTGGATCTTCGCTTTCCACATAAAACTTAGCTTGCACTGGTTCATTACTATTGCTTATACACGCTGGGTTTGCACATTTCAGAATGTTCTCTATAATTTTCGGAAGCTTAACCCTTTGCTTTTCCACAACCTTATAATCGCGAATAATGTTAATAGTAGCATGAGGAGCCAACAAAGCAATTTTATGCACTTCCTGCGGGTTTAATTCTCTGCCTTCAATCTTAACTATATCCTTAGTTTTGAAACGTTTGCTAGGCACATTAATGGCTATAGTGATAACCTTTTTCTCTTTTCCAGTTATTCCCAAAATTTTAACAACATCCAATGCGTGTCCGCCAGAAATATGGTCAATAACTGTGCCATCCTTAATTTTTGAAACACGCAATTCGGTTTCGCTCAAAGGAAACACTTCCTTAACCAAGGCTATACTCCAAACTGGAATAAAAAATTTTAAATCGAACTAATTTGGCACACGATAAAAAGTTATTTAGAAGTTACACAGATTCTTTTGAGGTGTAAAATTGGAGTTTAAACACAGAGACATAATATCAATTAAAGATTTTTCGAGAGAAGAAATTGATTACATTTTAGAAATTGCTGAAACCATAGAGCCATTAGCTGTTAAAGGCTCAGACATGCTCAGAGGAAAAATTCTCGCCACACTTTTTTTCGAACCAAGCACCCGCACGCGTCTAAGCTTCGAAGCAGCAATGCACAAGCTAGGCGGCTCCACCATAGGATTTGCAGAATCCGAAATAGCCTCAGTAAAAAAAGGCGAAAACCTTGCAGATACTGTTCGCACCGTAGAAAATTACGCTGATGTTATAGCCTTAAGACATCCATTGGAGGGCGCAGCGAGACTTGCAGCAGAATTCGCAAGAATCCCCATAATCAATGGTGGCAGCGGAGCAGAAGAACACCCGACACAAGCTCTCCTAGACTTGTACACAATAAAAAAGGAAAAGGGAAGCATTGACGGATTAAAAATTGCCTTCGTAGGCGATTTAAGATATGGAAGAACGGTTCATTCCCTCGCTTACGCTCTTTCCCTGTATAATATCGAACTGTTCTTAGTTTCTCCAGAAACCCTCAAGATGAGAAGAGAAGTTCTACAAACAATAAAAGAAAAAATCCCAGTAACAGAAAAAATAAATCTGGAAAAAATAATTCCAATAATCGACGTTTTATATGTAACGAGAATACAAAAAGAACGTTTCCCAGAGCCAGTCGAATACGCCAAAGTGAAAGGCTCATACAAAATTGACATGAAAACTTTAAGCAACGCAAAAAAGGACTTGATAATTCTTCATCCGCTTCCAAGAGTTGACGAAATAGCCGCAGAAGTTGACAATACACCTTATGCTCGTTATTTTCAGCAGGTTTGGAATGGCATAGTTGTCAGAATGGCTATTTTAGCTCTAATACTTGGTGCAGTAAAATAAGGGCTTAAGCCAAAGCAAACCTGTCAAAGGTTTTAATGTTGCCTGTAGACCCACATAAAGGACATTTGGGTAGGAAGCCAAACCAGCTTTTCTTGCAGCCGTAGCAATAAGTTAATTTACGATTATACGTGAGCAAGTCTATTCCACCGTCTTTAACGACGTGTTGTGTGATGGAAAACAAGGTTTCAGGACTGTATTCTTCACTACCTAATTCTACAGCTGTTAGGTTTCCGCCTTCCAGAAAACTGCTTAGCCGCCTTACAGCATTTAAGGTGTTTAAAGACACAGTATCCCCTTGAACTGTCAGCCTATTGATTGTTGAGTAATAGGGTTTTTCTCTAGACCCAGAGAATTTTACTTTTGCAACACCATATTTCTCGATGTCTAAACGCGCTAATCGTTCTGAAGCATCAAAATCTGGAATAGCTGCTATGAGTAGGCGTTTTCCCCTTCTCTTGCCAATTTTATGGAGAATATTTAAGATGCTGCCAGTTATTTTGTCAGCGAACCCCATGGCTTTTTCGCTTTCGTAGAAGTTTTCTTGCTGGAAAGCTTCTACTGCTTCCTTTAAGCCTACCAAGTTAATTAGGCGAGAACAATTTTCAAGTCTAAAATAATGGTCGCCATTATCTTCTTGTAGCAGAAATGGAAGCAAGCCTATGCTGTGTTTTTTTACTGAGCGATATTTTATTTCTAGAGCACGGGTTGCCATTTCAACTCTTTCTTTTAGAATTTCAAAGAATTTTCGCTCATCCTTTTTAGATTCATATGTTATACGGGGCAAGTTAATGGATACGCTTCCAAGACAGCCTGCCCGCAGCGTGTCAATTTCCCAGTCGCCACTCATATCGGCATTAAGTTTAAATCCAGAAGCGGAAAAAACAGAAAAGCCATGGTTTTCCTTGCACAGATTCGCAAAATATACGCTTTCCCCTTTTGAAGCTAGCTGATGAGCATTTAAAAGTTGTTCTTTTGCCTTTTCATTGTTGGAAGTTTTTGGCCGCATTTTTAGAATTATTTTAGGATTGGTCAAAGATTTTCGGCTGCTTTCTTCAGAAAATATTTCAAGAAGGAGAGATGTTAAAAGTTGGCTTTCCTCTCTAAAATCTTTGTAGTTGCCAGCGACTTTTCCAGAAGAGTCTAAGGCTGGCTTTTCAGCCATAAAATTGGGGATCGCCAGCTCTAAGCAGAGCGAGACATCAACATGTTGATGTATAGAAAACACAAAATAGCGCAACGCATCCTTTATTTTTTGAGGAGTCTCATTTTTTGCGAAGGGAGCTAAAAACACGTTGAAAAATTCAAGGGCTTGGGATTGGCATGTTTCCTTAGCAGAATGCAATAAAATATTAAGTATCATGGAAAGAGCAGACTCGAAATTTCTGGGCGGATGACAAGAGATTTTAAGCGGGTTAATTTTTTCCAGGTTTAAGCCTTTTTTGAAAAAATACCTTAAATCGTGAACTATTCCATCTGGTTTTAGAATCCAAGAGCCTAAATCTTTTACATGTAAAGAGCCGGATAGGTGTGCGTCTGCTACATCTCTTGGAAAAATGTTTAAAAGCGTATATTCGCTAAGGGTTATTTTTCCCGCTGTGTCATGCACGGATTTTGCTCCTTGGAATTTTTTGCTTTGGCTTTCTATGAGTGTTTGAACATCGTAGACTGGAAGCCCTAATCGGGTGAGCTTGTGGCGATAATCTTCTAAACCTTTTTCAATTAATACGGCGTTTACAACCTCTCTAACCAGTGGCGCGGTTAAATATTTCGTTTTAGATTTAAGTAATCTTTTTTCAGCTTCCTTAGCTACTTTCTGCGCTATTTCAGCTGGCATCTTTGCTTCTTTAATAAGTGAACTGGCAATTTTGTTTGCATCAAACTCTTCTAACGCAAGCCTAGAGGTGCGGACAAGCTTTTTTCTTTGTTTAAAAGCCTTGCTTTCAATTTTGTCGGCTACATCAATTATCATCTTACCCAAATCTGTCAGACAATATTTTTTTGTCTCCGTATCTGCCTCAATCAAATCGGTCTTCAGCAAAAATTTAAGGTGGTAGGCAAACCTTCCGGCATCCCTAGCAGGATTCATTTTCAAGGAATTCATAAGCTCAGTATATGAAAGTGGTCCTTTGTCAAAAAGCAAATTCAAAATTTTAAGTCTTATAGAGGATGAAACCGCCTTTAATATTTTAACGCCATGCATACGACGAAGAACAGACAATTCTCTTTAAGCCCTCCTCTAATAGCAAAATATTATGGATAGGGCTGTTTAAAGGGTTTAAGGAACACTTATTTTTATGCATGTAAAATCATGTAATGCTTGAGGAAGGGGCTGTCGGCTAGCTTGGTCTAGGCTCTGAGCCTCGGGCGCTCGGGACCCCGGTTCAAATCCGGGCAGCCCCACCACAGAACCTTTTCTTAAAAGAAAAGCTTCACCAAAAGAAGCTGTTTTGTTCGGATTAGCTT
>CBETPM010000012.1:0-12606 GCA_965538135.1 Candidatus Bathyarchaeota archaeon | reverse complement strand
TTTCAATTTTTCTCTTATTTTTTCCCCAAGCATGTTTAACTGGTTTATCAGTTTTCCATCTTCTAAGAGTTTTAGGGTGGATATCCCAGCGGTCATTGTTACTGGGTTAGCAGTGAAAGTTCCGCCGTGAAAGGAATATTGGGGTCTTGGATAAAGATTTGCGTCTAAACGTTCCATAATTTCCTTAGAGCCGCAGAAGGCGCCTACTGGGAAACCTCCCCCCAAAATTTTTCCAAAAACTGTTAGGTCTGCTTTTACGCTGTAGTACTGCTGTGCTCCTCCTGGAGCAAGCCTGAAACCCGTGATAACTTCGTCGAAAATCAGTAAGGTTTCCTTTTCATCGCAGAATTCTCTAAGTCCTTTCAGAAATTCTTTTTCTGCTGGTATGCCTCCGCCAGCTCCGAGAACAGGCTCTATTATAATGGCTGCAACTTCTTCGTTTTTTAGTCTTTTTTTAACTTCCTCAAAGTTGTTGAAGGGAAGGAGAATTGTGTCTTGAAGGGCTCCTTTTGTCAAGCCTGCTGATTCTGGGATGTCAAAGGGATGCTTAACTCCTATGTGAAGGGCATCGTAGCCGCCGTGCCACCCCCCTTCGAATTTGGCAATCTTGTTTCTTCCAGTGTAAGCGCGGGACAAGCGTACGGCATACATGTTTGCCTCGGTTCCAGAATTTGTAAACCGCACCATTTCAGCGTTGGGAACCATTTTCACGACTTGCTCGGCTAGTTGGATTTCTAGTTCGTGAGCAGTTCCGTAATGGGTGCCGTTTCCAAGCTGTTCTTTGACCGTTTCCATTACTGTTTGCGGGCTGTGTCCCAGTATTAGGGCTGTGTGTCCAAGCCAAAAGTCTACATACTCGTTTCCGTCCACGTCGTAAAGTTTACTTCCTCTTGCTTTGCGAGTGTAAAAGGGGTATGGCTCAAAATACCTTATCCCGTAGGAGACTCCTGCTGGCAAAACCTTTTTTGCTCTTTCATATAACGTCTTAGATTTTTTGGTTTTGGAAACGTATTTTTCTGACATTTAAAGTCCTTTTTTGCAGTTTGTTTTATTTACCTATTATAGTTTCTATGGCTTCTTTTAAGTTGTTCACAATGAAGTCTGCTTGTGGAGGGTGTTCAACTATTTTTCTTTCCCTATCTAAAAGTATGGTGTTTATGCCTAATTTTTTAGGCAACATAATATCTATGGGAATGTTATCGCCTATCATCACCGTTTCAGCGGGTCTAACGTGCAAAATTTCTAGAACTTTTCTATACATTTTTGGATTTGATTTGTCACATTTTGCCTTATACCCTGTCATAACAAAGTCTAAAAATTTCGCTATCGGATGAATGGCTTTTTTAAACTGAAAATCCGCAATAGTTGTTACTATTGCTGTTTTAAACTTGTGTTGTTTTGCTTTAATTACTGCTTCAGCAGCATCTGGATAAAGTTGATAGGAGTTTTTTTCTAGGCGTTTAACAATATTGTTTAGGGTTTCTTTGTCAACTTCTACTTTAAGACGCCATAAAATTCTTGAAAAATAAGAACGCCAATTTCTATAGCCATATTTTGGATAGTCAATCATAGAGACAAAAAACCATGCAGCCCTAAGCTGTTGTGGAGAAACCTCATAGCCTCTGCTATCCAAATATTCGGAAATTTCTAATTCACTTATTGGGTTTTTTATGAAAGCAAGGGTGCCATGTAAATCGAATAATATGGCTTTTACTTTATCCAACAAGTTTCACTCTTATCAATATTTGTGGGGAAAAACTTTTAAGAACTTCGCCGAATTTGTCTGCTTTAGGACTTTCTTGTCTAAAATTTGGAGATTTATCATATGAATATTGAGAGAAATTTGATAATTTCTATCTTAAAATTAACTAAAAATGGTCAGATTTCAAAAGAAATTGTTAAAAAAGATGCTAAGGTTGCTTCGCAAATTGCTGAAAAAGTATTTAAAAAGCTACATTCAAACGGTCTCGTTTATTTGTGGAATAATTTTCTCGAAACAGACAGTTTACAGCGTCTTAAATTGGCTGTTTACGCTGTACAGTTGGGCGCTGACCTTGAGACGGTAAGCAGCCATCTTCAATGGAAAGAGTTTGAGGATATGGCTGCTTTTGCTTTGGAAAGAAACGGCTATGGTATTGTTAGGAATTTGCGGTTTAAACACATCAGCCAAAGATGGGAGATTGACGTTGTAGGATTTAGAAAACCCGTGGTTTTATGTGTGGATTGTAAGCATTGGCATCGTGGAATGTATCCCTCAGCCTTAAAAATAATTGTTGAAGAGCAAGTTAAAAGAACCTTGGCTTTGGCTGAAGTTTCGCAGAGTTTGAATGGCAAAGTGGATTGGGCTTCCTGGAGTAAGGCTAAATTTTTCCCTGTTGTTTTGTCACTTACCGCGGGTAGATTCAAATTTTACAATCATGTGCCCATTGTTCCAATTCTGCAATTACAAGACTTTATAAATCAACTGCCAGCCTACACCAACCTGCTAAAACATTTCACAAGACCCTAACCCACAAGCTCCACCGCTGTTCCTAGGGCTTGTCCAGGCACGCCTTTTCTGAACTTTGCTCTAACCAAGCCTTTCTTACCGTGCAAAGCCACAATTTTCCCAATAATCTTGTTTTTTCCCCTTTTCCAAGCTATTTTTCTTCCTATGAGTCGGCTTGCTTCCGAGGCGGAGGCTATGTGCGTAAACTGGACTATACACTCTTTTGGTCTCTGCGTTTTTGGTCCCACACGATAATTAACTATGACTCCTTGAATTTGCTGAGTCAAGGCTTCCACCTATGAGATAGTATCTCCAAAAATTGGATTGCATATTTTAAATTTTTCGTTAAAATTTTAAACTAGTTTGATAGCTTAAAATTTCCTCTATCTCTTTTCAATATTCTAGCCTTTTCTGGAAGTTTACCTTTTTCCCAGCTCTTCCAGCTTAATTCCTTGAAAATCCACTTCTTTCCTAGATGTGCCGCAAGAACGGCGTGTTTAAACTCTCTTTCTATTGGTATGAGCTCTTCTAAAAATCTGAAAAGTTTGTCAATTTGCTTTTTTGGAAAATAGGCGTAATAGCTTGCATTCTTAACTTCAAAAGCATAAACATCCTTCTCCTTTCTTGCAATAACGTCTGGTAAAGGACTTAGGCTTGGATTGCTAACTGGGACGCGTACAGCGTTAAAGCCGTGTTTCGTTAAAAGTTTTACAAGGACATTTTCGCTGTAGAATCCCCTTTTGCGCCATCTCCGAATTCTAGCCTTATCAATAGCTCTAACCATAAATGCGACTCCTAAGCGCGCTACTGCACGTTAAGAATTTTTTTGCAGTATAGAAAATTTAGGGTTTTCTGCGCTTATAAGTTTGAACTGGAACTTTTATGCTTGGCTGTTCCACCAGACACTCTTCCAGGTAATCGTCTAAGGTTGCTGCTGGAACGACTTCAATTTTATAATCTCTAACATCAATAGAATACTCGTAATTCTTCAATGGAATAACCACCTTTTTGAATCCCCAAGCTTCAGCAGCCTTAATCTTTTCGTAGACGCCACCCACAGCAGTTATTTGAATCGAATCACCCACGCCCAGGTTTATTTCTCCAGTGACAGCAACATCCTGTCTTATGGGCTTGCCTTCAATAAGCGAGCATAGGAGAATCGCCATTGTTACACCTGCGGATGGGCCGTCAACACCGTAGGATTGAGCGAAGTCTATGTGTGTCAAATAGTCTTGGGCTATGTCTATTCCGTATTTTTGGAGTATGACGCTGCGCACTTTTGCTATGCTGTCTGAGATGAAGCTTTGTCCTTTGGCTACGCCTGTGACTTTGTAATAGCCTTTTATGGGATAGTTTCTTGGAAGTTCGCTTCTTTTTACCATGTGGGCTTTTACGCATAGGACGCTGCCAGTCATCTCCCCGCTGTAAGGGTCTCTAACAACCGCTAAGCCGTAAATTTGTCCGAGTTTTACTCCTTTAGGTGTTATTTCCAAGAGTTTGCCTCTCTCGCTTAGCTGATGCTCCAGAATCTGTTTCTGTATTGTTTTGCAGTGGTGTTCTATGGCTTCTCGAACATGCCTTTTTTCCACCAGCTTGCAGCCCTCATTCATCGCCAAAGTTGCAGCAGTTTTTATGATGGATATTAATGGTCTGAACCTTGTTGCTAAAGCATCTTTCTTGTTGCTTCGCCTTCTTCCCTCCTCAACTATTTCTTCGCAGGCTTCGCGGCTGAAGGGTATAAGATTGAATCGTTTAACTTCTTGTGCTATAAACTGCACGTATTTGCGTCTGTTCTCAACGTTGTTGGGCATGTCATTGTTCATTTTGACAACTTTGCCATAACCGTAAATGCGGTCCATAAGGGCTGGGTGAATCTGTCCTATGCTGTCAAAGTTTCCCGCTCCCACCAGGAAAGTTATGGCTGGCACTGGTTCTGTGGCAACCGTCATTGCTGCGGTGCCTCCTCCATGCCATCTTCCCCTTACAGTTATTGGTAGTTGCCCATCTTCAAGCACTGTTAAGAGCGTTACTGCTTCTTCTGGATCTAAATTCTTTATCTCGTCAATATACAAAATTCCTAGAGAAGCACGGTGAACGTCTCCCGCTGTAACTCTCTGATGTTCTGGGGTTCCAAGTCCACCGGTCTGGTAGGGGTCCCAAGCGATGGAGCCGAAAAGTTGGGCGCTTCTATGTCCAGTAGCATCCACGAAGGGTGCATGACCGGAGCTGTTGTCCACTATTAGTTTTGGGACGTCTGTTTGTTGTGCTCCTCCTATGCCTCTTAGGTTTCCTAATCCGCCTAGTCTTGAGAACCACCACATGAAGACTCCGAAGAATATTAGGCTTCCTCCCGGAATGAAGGTTAGGGGGACAAGTCCTACAAATTGTCCTACGAAATAGTCAATGAAATTGTAATTGTAATATTCTTGTATGGGTTCTCCGAGATACATGGGGTTGGCTTGCCATGTTTGCCATGCTTGGTAAATGAAGTAAAAGCCTAAGGAAATTAGAAACAATCCCAAAAATATGAGGAAGAGCTGTAGGGCTTTAAACCCTATTTTTGTTATAAACTTTCTTTTCAATTCTTTCAACTGTTCTACTTGTAGAATCTTTTTCCCTTCACCCGCTTTGTGTATGGAGATTTTGGGCTGGCTTGGTAAGACCTGATTTTTCCAGCATAGTACGTCGAAAAGTTTTATGCCATTTTCCCTGTACACTTGGGTTAGTTTTTCAGCTAGGGCTCTTCCGATTAGGGATTTGCCTGTTCCGGGGTCTCCTAGAAGGAGGAGGTATGGTCCTGGGCTTATAGCCGTTTTTGTTGAAGATTTTGGTTTGTTGGGGTTGCTCCAGTTTTCGTACCATTGGGTTTTTTCCAGCCATTTTAGTTTGTGTACCCATTCGTCGAGACATAGGAAACATTCGTTTAAGGCTTGTTCTTGCCCTATAACCCAGTTTATGAGGTTGTCGTCGACTGGGAAGCCTTCTGTGCTTTTGAATTTTCCCCAGTCCCATTTTACTCTGACTTTTCTGCCGTTAACGTTTCTTTCAAGTATTTCTATGTCGTTTCCAAAAGGGTTATTGGGCAAGATAAACACCTTTCGCCTTTCTCGTCCTCCAACAGAGACAATGGTTTCCAATTATTATAGAGGTTATTTCAAAATTGGCAATATGCAAAAATGCATAACATGATGTTTAATGCGAAATTTTCTCGAAAGGCTCATTTAAAAATTTAAGCCTCTTTCTTTCTCCTTTTTCCAATAAAAGCCTATTTCTAGATTTGTTGTTTCTCGAAAATTTTTCAGACTAAAATTGGTTGAAATATCTTCTCGAAACCAAAAATTAAGAGGCTTATTTTAAGCCTGAAATTTAGAAAGAAGCTTAAAATTGGCTTTTTGTTTTTTGGCTGAAGGCTTTCTTATGGAGTTTACTAAAGCCTTATAGAAAAACTGTCGAAAATCTCCATGCAAGGCTTTCAGCGGTCTTCTTCGCAGATGCTTCGAGTTTTTGGGTAGTAGGGAGTCTTAAGTAGAGTCTGTTTTAGGATGTTTTCCGCTTTAACAGCGGAAGACCCCCTAGTTTTTCCGAGAAAGAGTGTTTTGCAGTGAGTCTAGGTGATGCTTTTGTATACCGGTGGGTGTTTGTGGAGGTTTTTGTATGCTTTTGGTCTTTTCACCATGGAGGCTTGGATGTTGTTTCTGGGGTTGGGAACTGTTGTCTTTGGGCTTGTTTTTGTTAAGTGTGGGTGTTTGTAGTGTTTGGTGTAGGCTATATCTTTTATATTTTTGTGATTGTTATGTTTAGGTTTTTCTTTTTGGTGGTTTTGGTTGTTATGGTATTACCTCTTGATTTTCCATTTCACCAGAATGTCGGCGTATACAAAAGCATCAACGCAGTTCCCTTTTTCGCTTTTGAAAAGGCTTATGAAATTTAAACGCGTAGTTTAGTGTATGAAGCCTGGAACTGTTATTCAAGAGTTTACTGCCAGAGATGGGCGTAAGGTGGTTTTGAGGACGCTTAAGTGGGAGGACCTTGATGACTTGTTGGGTTTTATTAATTCTCTTGTGGAGGAGCGTGCCAACATTATTAGGACTGAGAAGGCTTCGAGGGAGGAGGAGATTGAGTGGTTGGCTAGGGTTTTTAGTCGTCAGGAAAAGGGTGAAATGTTTTGTTTGGTGGCTGAGGTGGATGGGCGGGTGGTGGCTAATTCCGAGATTGTTAAGGGAAGAGGCTATGCTGGGCATGCGGGTGTTATTGGCATCGCCATTAAGAAGGGTTTTAGGGATGTGGGTATTGGCACTGAGATGATGAAGGTTTTGGTGGAGCAGGCTACGCAGATGGGTTTGAAGGTTTTGACTCTTTCTGCTTTTGCAACTAATGAGAGGGCAATACATGTTTATAGGAAGTTGGGGTTTGTTGAAACTGGGCGAATTCCGAGAAAGTTTTTCAAAGACGGCGCTTACATAGATGAGGTTATAATGGTGAAAATGTTAGAGTAGAGAAAGGTGAAAAAGCATTGTCGGAGTTTAAGGTGTTTAATACTTCTTACATTTTTTCAACTAAGGGTGAAATAGATTTTGTGGATTTGACTGATAAGGTTCATGAGGTGGTTTCGCGTTCTGGCGTGCGAAACGGTATAGTGCATGTTTTTGCTCCGCATGCTACTGGCATACTGGTGCTTACGGAGAATGAGTACGGACTGCTAAATGACATTAAAAATTTTCTTGAAAAAATCATTCCGAAAAGAGGTGGGTATATGCATCCCTCCAATGCGCATTCGCATTTGCGGTCTATGCTTTTGCCACCTGACAAGACCTTGCCGGTGGTTGATGGGCGGGTGGAGTTTGGGACTTGGCAGTCGCTGATTTTTGTGGAAACGGATGTTCACCCTAGAAGAAGGACGATAATAATCCAAGTAATAGGACAATAAAACCTCTCAAACATAAAACTTCAATCCCAAAACCCATTAAGCTAATTTCGGTAATTGAACTTCAAATAGAAGGGGTTTCTATTCAAGTTAAACAACAGTATATTTCTACATTGTATTCAACAGTATTCTCAGTGGAATTTTCCTTAATCGCTACAATAATGCTGCTTCATACGGGCTTGTATTTCTGTATTAGTTTCGTTATTGTCATTGCTATAACATGTTTTCTGTATCAAAAGGAAATAAAAAGCTTGATAAAGAACTTGAATATTTACGCAGGTGATGTTTATTTTACTAAGGTTCGTCAATTTTGTTCCGTGTTTTTCACGATTTTGTAGCTTGTTGCTATTGAGAAGATTCCATGTATTATTGAATAAACGAGTATGATTATGCCTATTGCAAATAGAAGGCTTGACAATGGTTGAAAAGTTGTTATTTGCCAAATTCTCCATGAATTTAAAGCACCTTGAAGTTTGTTTCTTTCATCTTGCGTTAAATTTGTTTGACTTAATCTCTCTTCTAAGCCACCAATAATTGACGCTGGATACCATTGGACAATTAGACCAACAACAAGTATTACTGCTCCAATTGTAAAATAGATTTTGAAACGATTTCCGTTATGAAACATGAAGTCTAGTTTAACCGTTAGGCTATAAAAAATTAACCCAAACACAAAGAAAAAGTTCAGTTGAGCGATTGTAGGTTTTATTGTCAGATTTCATTTCTTATGAATTTGGGGCTACGAGGTAAGCCTCTTCGTTTATGAGAGTTTTTGGGTTTTGTTTTACATGGAACATCCGTTATCGTTTTAAAAATATTTTGTTTCGTTCTTCATTAATGTTAAAAGCTGTTCAGGATACATTAAAATTTAAATCTTTGAGTGTTTTAGAACTATTTTGTTGGCAATAATTTTGCATGTTTATTTTCTATTTTTTATTTTCGTTTTTATTTCGTTAATCAAAATAGAATATTTTACGAATTTTTTCTGGTAATTGCGTACCTTTCTCAAAAGTGTACTGTTTGCAACCATAAGAATGAACATTTTCAATGTTAATTTCCTTTAGGGTGACTTTCCTCTGTTGTTGCTGAAAAGTTATTGAATTTATAAGGTTCGGGGTTTTTCGAAAAGTCAAATCTATTCTGAGGATGCCCTCTCTAGTTCTTGTTGCATTTTTGTGCAAAAGGTTTATCGCTTTGGTTGATGCTTAAAATTACGAGAGCTCGTAAATTTACGGAGAATCATGCAGATGGCAACAAGGCTTTCCTACAAGGCTGAAGAATACATAGAAGCAATATACAAAGCACAAAAAAGAAGCGGTGTTGCCAAAACAAAAGAACTAGCCAAAGAACTAAACGTGGTAGCAGGTTCTGTAACAAACACAATAGAACATCTGGAAAAACAAGGCTTGGTGAAGCATCAGCCCTACAAGGGCGTAAGGCTTACAAAGAAAGGTGAAAAATTAGCTTTAGACATTTTAAGAAGACACAGACTTGCAGAAAGACTTCTCACAGACCTTCTAAAAGCGGATTGGAGCGAGGTCCATGAAAATGCCTGCAAACTGGAACACGCCCTCACAAAAGAAACAGCAACCCTCATAGAAAAACGCCTGGGATACCCGAAACTCTGCCCCCACGGAAACCCTATACCCACAGAAAAAGGATACGTAACAGAAGAAAAAGAAATAATTCCCATAACAAAAGCAAACCTAAACAAAACCTACATAGTAGCAAAAATAACCAACGAAAAACGTGAAACCCTAAAAACCCTAACTAGCAAGGGGATAAAACCCAACATCCCCCTCCACCTAGTCAGAAAAGAAAAAACCCACATAATCTTATGCATCAACGGAAAAGAACAGCCACTAAACTACACGGACGCAGCCCACGTTTGGATAAAGCAACTCAAGGTGAAAAAACATGAGATTCAGAAATAGAGGAAAAACCCCGAGGAAAAACCCAACAAACAATCAAGAAACCTTTTCGCTATCGGAACTTTGCGAAGGAGAAAAGGCAGTCGTAACCCACACCATAGGCGGCTACGGCTTAATAAGAAGACTAGCAGAAATGGGACTAACCCCAGGAACAGAAGTCAAACTCTTAAGAAAGGGCCCTTTCCGAGGCCCCCTACAAATAGAAGTTAGAGGAGTAGCCCTAGCCTTAGGCTACGGAGTAGCCTCCAAAGTTTTCGTTAAACCCTTGAGGCAAGAACCAAATGGCTAGCTGCCACATGCCTGTTAAAGAAAAGGAAAATTCTAAAGGAAAAGAAACGTTAAGGATAGCCCTAGCTGGCAACGCCAACGTAGGAAAAAGCGTCATCTTCAACCAGCTTACAGGACTAAATCAGATAGTTGGAAACTGGCCTGGAAAAACCGTTGAAAGAGCTGAAGGCACCCTATATTTTAAAGGCCACAAAATCCGCGTAATAGACCTGCCCGGAATTTATTCGCTTTCCACCTTCTCTATGGAAGAAATTGTTTCAAGAGACTACATTGCGGTGGAAAAACCAGACATTCTAATAAACGTGATAGACGCTTCAGCCCTAGAACGCAATTTATACTTTACCTTTCAACTTTTAGAACTTAATGCGCCCCTGGTAATCGCCTTAAACCAGGTGGATTTCGCAGCGAAAAAGGGTATAAGAATCGACGCTGAAAAACTCTCAAAAATTTTAGGTGTGCCCGTTGTCCCCACAGTTGCCATCACAGGAAGCGGAATAAACGAGCTTCTCTCCACAGTTATCAATGTAATAAACGGAGAGCTAAAATTCAGCCCAATGGAAATCCAATACGGCAAAGAAATAGAAAAAAGAGTTCAAGCCATAGAAAAAACAATAAAGCAAAAACTTCCAGAACTTTCCACAGTTTACCCCGCAAGATGGATAGCCATCAAACTTTTAGAAAAAGACATGGACGTTGCTGGTAAACTGAAAAACTACAAAAACGGGCAAGAAGTTTTAGATTTCGCTGAAAAACTTGCAACAGAACTGGAAAAAATTCATGGAGAAAACTCTCCCATAATTCTGGCTTCAGAAAAATACAGCCTAGCCAACAAAATAGCCAAAGAAGTAACCATAATTGAAGCCCCTCCAAAAATAAGTTTGGAGCAAAAACTTGACGAGATAACTACGCATAAAATCTTCGGATACTTCATATTAGCTGCCGTTGTGGCATCAATGTTCACTGCAATTTTTGTTGCGGGAAATTTCCTTTCAGAAGGCCTTGACTTTCTTTTCTCAACGCTTACAATCCAAATTGAAAATCTGCTTTCTCCCCTACTCCCAAGCTTCTTAATCACCCTTGTCAACGAAGGAGTTTTAGGCGGCATAATCGCCGGCCTAACCATCGCACTGCCCTACATCATACCCTTCTACATAATCCTAGCCTTACTAGAAGACAGCGGCTACCTGCCAAGAGCAGCCTTTCTCATGGACAACATCATGCACAAAATAGGATTACACGGCAAAGCCTTCATCCCCATAATGCTAGGCTACGGCTGCAGCGTCCCCGCATGCATAGGCTGCAGAATAATGGAAACCCAAAGAGAACGCTTCCTAGCCGCCTTCGTTGTTGTCCTAATCCCCTGCGCAGCAAGAACAGTCGTCATCCTAGGCCTAGTGGGAAGATTTGTAGGCTTACACGCAGCCTTAGCCCTATACCTTTTCGACATAATTTTAGTCTTTACACTTGGCAGAATAGCCTTCAAAGCCTTACCAGGCGAACCCGTAGGACTAGTCATGGAAATGCCCGCCTACAAAAAGCCAGTTATAAAAAACGTGCTTGTGAAAACCTGGGCTAGAACAAGAGACTTTATTTACATAGCCTTTCCAATAATAATTGCTGGAAGCCTAACAATTTCAGTGCTCTCTATAACCAACGCCATGTACTACGTGGTTAACGCTGCATCGCCGCTTATTGAGGGGTGGCTTGGTCTTCCACTAATCACCGGGATACCCCTAATTTTCGGGGTTTTACGCAAGGAATTAACGCTTATTCTGCTTTCACAACTTATCCCACTGGAATCATTAACTGCGGTTCAAATGATTGTCTTTTCACTGGTCACTATGATTTACATTCCATGCATAGCCACCATAGCAGCCTGCCTAAAAGAGTTCGGATGGAAAAAAGCCCTAACAATAACCATAGTTGACATAGCATTAGCACTCTTGCTTGGCGGAATAGCCTACAGAATCTTATCGCCCATAATGCCAAGTTAAAATTTTAAAACTTCATCACATCGCCGGTTTTGGGAAAACAGCATTTGTCTCCAAAAGCTTCCTTCAGCGTTTTCATAGCCCTCTTTCCCGTGCAATGGCAAGGTCCCAAAAATTTAATGCCAATTTTCTTCAAGTCTTCTATCGTCGCTTTTATCCTTTCCTTTGAAGCGCCAACCAGATGGAAACCACCCAAAACCGCATAAACCCTCTCTGTTTTCATTATCTTCTGTGCATATTGAACCGTGTTGACAACTCCAGCATGTGCACAGCCAGTTACCACTATCAGCCCTTTCCCTTCCAGATTTAGAATTAAAGCCTGATCATCCGTCATATTATCCTTAACCAAAGATTCTTGTTCAACCGTGAAAAAGTCAACTACCCTCTCATAAGAGGTAACACGCTCTATCTCTCCCGTGGCAACTAATCCATCCGCGATAGAAACGGGATTCCTTACAAAGAGAGGGATAACGCCAAGTTTTCTCAATTCTGACTGTGTAAAGGATACACCTATAAACCTTAATTTGCCCTTACGGATTGAAAATTTGGGGATGAAGATTTTAGGATGCGCTATTATCGGAATGGGCTTGTTTATGCTTTTTAATACGCCCACTAATCCTTTCGTATGATCATAATGCCCATGACTAAGCAAAATGGCATCTATCTTTCGTAGATTAACCCCCAAAATGTCGACATTATTTAGCAGTGCTTCAGCGGAAGGCCCAACATCCATTAAAACACGAATAGGCGTATCATGGACTTCACCTTCAACGAGAACCGCCAATCCATGCTTAGCAACCAATCCTCTTTTATCCCTTTTCTCCACAGAATCCTCAACTAAAAATGTCAAACGAACATTTCTAACCAATCAAACACCTAAACAGCAATATTAAAATAAAAGTATATAATTTTTGACGACACGTTTTGCAGTTAATTATTATCTACTCTGCATCCGTTAACATCATGTTTATTTAAGGAGAGAGA
>CBETPM010000011.1:0-12644 GCA_965538135.1 Candidatus Bathyarchaeota archaeon | reverse complement strand
GTCTTTTAACCGGTTCAAATTCATGAGAGCCAATGTTTCCCTGTTAAGGCAAGAGTTTTATTTAGGAAACAGCAATTATAAAGAATTTGCGAACCACATGCCAGAGCAGAGCATCCCACCAACAATATTCCACATGCTGGAAAAAAATTTAGGGAAAAAAATACGTGTTATTTTAGACCCCTCCTACGGTTTCGAGGGCACACTAGCCGCGATTACCCGCGAGCCCGCCGGGATATGGCTTTCCGAGGCTGAAGCCATCATACTAAGGGCAACAATTGCTCAGCCTATACCACAAGTTGCCAGCAGAGAAGAAAGAAGCGAAATATTTGTACATCTTAACTCTGTTCAACGAATAGAAGTTTTGCATTCACCTTCTCGGCGTTAAAACTTTCAAGCCCCTTAGAAGAAAACGTTGGCTAACACGCATACTATTATTAAGGCTATTGCCAAACCCAAAAGAAGTTCTGGTCTAACTTTGATACCTTCTGTTTCTTCTTCGAAAAAGCGCAGTAGCCCAGCGCTTGCAGCAGGCATAGGCGCAGATTTTTCTTTCCTCTTTTTCTTGCTCATTTACGCACCTTTCCTCTATTGTCAAGCTTAGCTAGCGAATTCTCCATTATTAATGTTGCGTTGCTCTCAAAAGATTTTTTATTTTGTAAAAAGAAAGTGTGGATGCAAAGGTGTTTACATGAAAAGTCCGAGAGAAGAGTATAATCACATCTTTGATCTTTTACAACAGCATCACAGATGGTTCCAAGAAAGCATCCCACTAATAGCCAGCGAAAACATTCCAAGCCCCGCTGTCCGTGAAGCCCTCACATCAGATTTCGGAAATCGCTATGCCGAAGGATGGCCTGGAGAACGCGTCTATGCGGGTTGCCGCTTCATAGATCAGGTGGAGTTTAAATGCATCGAACTTATGAAGAAGCTTTTCAACGCAGAGTTTGTAGACGTAAGACCAATTTCCGGCGTTGTCGCCAATCTTGTTGTTTACACAGCATTTACAGACCCCGGCGACACTATGATGGCACTGTCCATTCCTTGCGGTGGACACATAACCATGGGCAAGAAAAAGTTGGGAGGCACCGCTGGAGCTGTTCACGGTTTAATTGTTGAATACTTGCCTCTTGATTATAAAGAGTTGAACATAGATGTGGATAGGGCTAAACAGAGAATTGAAAAGCTTGTTGCAGAAAATAAACCGCCTAAACTTGTGATGTTCGGCGCAAGCGTCTTCCCATTTCCTCACCCAGTAAAAGAATTAGCTGACACCATCCACTCTGTAGGCGCAGCTGTCGGTTATGACGCAGCCCACGTTGCAGGCTTAATAGCCGGAGGACGATTCCAAGATCCCCTCAGAGAAGGAGCAGACGTAGTCAGTTTAAGCACTCACAAAACATTTTTCGGACCGCAGCATGGCGGAGTTCTCTCTTGGGAAAAATATGCGGATAAGATAAAACGTGCAACTTTCCCTGGAATGGTTAGCAACCACCATCTGCATGCAGTAGCAGGTGTTACTATAGCGTGTGCAGAGATGCTTGAGTTCGGAAAAGAATACACCAGCCAAATAGTGAAAAACGCGAAGGCTCTGGCTCAAGCGCTTTATGAAAGAGGCTTTAACGTGTTAGCTGAACACAAGGGGTTTACGGAATCTCATGTAATTTTGATTGACATAACAAAGTATGGCGACGGGGGCACCATAGAAGAAACTTTGGAAAAGGCAAACATCATCATAAACAGAAACTTGCTACCATGGGATATCAAAGAAGGAAGACATTTCCAGCATCCAGGCGGAATAAGGCTTGGCGTTTCAGAAGTTACAAGGTTGGGAATGAAAGAGTCAGAAATGCAGGAAATAGCAGAGTTTATCAAACGTGTGGTAATAGACAAAGAGACGCTGGAAAAGGTAAGAGCAGATGTGGCAGAATTTCGCAAGAATTACCAGAAAGTGCATTACTGCTTTGAAAGTACTGTCGAAGCGTACAAATACATAAAAATCCGTTAAAATGGAAAAAAGCAACAATAAGCAAATCATAATATGGACTGTGGGACATAGCAACCGCTCTAAAGAAAACTTTCTAGAACTACTAGAAGAGCATAAAATCCAAGTTATTGTGGACATCCGCCGTTTTCCAACATCAAAAATAGAACATTTCAAAAAGGAAGAAATGGAAAAGTGGCTTCCAGAAAATGGTTTAGAGTATGTTTGGCTTGGCAGAGAGTTAGGGGGCTATAGAAAGGGTGGATACAAAAGGTACATGCAGACAAAGCTTTTCAGAGAAGGGAGAGAGAAGCTTTTAAAAATTGCAAGAGAAAAACGGACATGCATAATGTGTATGGAAGCTAACCCAAAATACTGTCATAGAAGGTTCCTCTCTGCACATTTAGAACAAAGAAAAGTGAAAGTCGTCCACATAATTGAAAAGGGACAAAAAAGTTTGCAAGATTAAAAGAATGTGTCAAAAGTTGAATTTACACCCAAAGAGTTCTGGTCCCGTTTTCCATTTGTAATCAGAGAAATCAATGAAAAGTTCAATGCAACCGAGGTTTTTGAAGCCAAGTTTGTAAAGGAATCTTATGGTTTCCACGTTTCGCGCTACTGGTTTTATATTTAAGAAGCGCACACCCATTCTACAGGCTTCAGAAAGGACTTTAGCGATTAATTTTTTACCTATGCCCCTTCCACGGTAGGTTCTGCTAACTATTAAAGGTTCTATTTCAGCTTCGGTTTTCGGAAACAATCAATCCGATAAGCCCAACTACTTTGGCGTTATACACTGCAACCCAGAGTTTGTCTGCTCCAACTTTAGCCAAGTGTTTATCAAAATAATCCTCTGGATGCTCCCCACCAATGGTTGGGTCTTGATAAAGTTCTCTATGTCGTTCGGTTAGCTCTCTCCACAATGAACCGCATTGTTCTCTATCAGCCTCTTTATATTTTCTAATGGTCAACTGCATAGAATCGCCTACTTGTTTAGAAAGTGTTTATAGCATTTTTATCTTTAATGTTATATTACCTTCCCAAAAAGGTTGAGGCAGCGAAAATGCATATTTCAGAATTTCAGGAAATGATGCACAGTCTCTATTCTCATAGGGACTTTCAACGGGGTGTAGAAGGAACCTTTAACTGGCTTGTGGACGAAGTGAAAGAGCTAGGCGAAGCATTAAAGGCAGAGGACAGAAAGGCTTTGGAAGACGAGTTTGCTGATGTTATTGCATGGTTGGCTTCTCTTGCAAACGTTCTCAACATAGACCTAGAAAAGGCAGCATTAAACAAGTACGCAGGGAAATGTCCCAAATGTCAACAATCGCCCTGCAAGTGCACTTTTTAACGCAAATCAATTAGGCGCTTTTGACCCAAGCCCGTAATCCCCCACACACAGGGTCTGCTGCCTCTACGTTGAACTATGCCTTCTTTTTCCAAAAGTTTTAGGTGATACAAAACAACGGGATAGTGAAGACTTGCTTCCTTCGCAATGTTTTTGGTTTCAAGAGAACGCTCCTCTAGGACTTTCAGTATTTTGGTTCTTGCTTTAAGCCCAAGTTTAACATTTCTTATGCTTGTTAAGTATGCATTAGGGTGATAAGCCTCTTTTAACATGCCCACCAAAGAAAGGAATAGCGTTTAGAATAGAAAAGTTTTCTTAAGCAAAGTCCATCAGACTG
The DNA here is from genome assembly GCA_965538135.1 of Candidatus Bathyarchaeota archaeon. Classification (GTDB taxonomy): domain Archaea; phylum Thermoproteota; class Bathyarchaeia; order Bathyarchaeales; family Bathycorpusculaceae; genus PIXZ01. The sequence goes on along the minus strand of CBETPM010000011.1, from coordinate 8,978 downwards.
ATTTGTTTTGGCTTTTTCCCTTCAAACAAGGTGTCAATTTCTTCTTTTACAAGCATAATCCTCTGAAGATAATATTGTGGCAAACCATACTTTTCAACTAAGCGCTGGGCTGCTTCTAAATACTTTTCAATTCCACCCCGATAAACCGTGAGAGCTAGCGCACCTTTACAGGAGGGGCATGAACCGCGAAGAGGCAGTCTTCTGAAACGTTTGTTGCAGGATTTACATCTAAAGCCTTGTGTAGAAAAAGCGCGGAGATTCCCAGAGATGTCACGGATGAAATGGGTTGTTAAGACTTTTAGAGCGACGCGTTTAGCGTCTACAGCCTCTATTTTTTCCGCCAATTCCATCTGACTGTTGAGTTTATCAATCATTGTTTTTAACCGCTTGTAAGAACTTTCCGCATTACCCATATTGATGTTGGAAACTGGCGTTGTAAAGTTAAAGCCTTCAAACTGCGCCTCTGAACCAAGCCTATACTCAATGATATCTATAAGATTGCTTACAGTTTTTGCTTCCGCATTTTCCCATGTTTTTTCATAAAATTCCAAAGGATATTCTTTTGCAACATCCACATCATGTGCTTGCCTCTGCACCTCCATAGTTTTAACCACCGGTATCAAAAGCAGTGGCGCATCCATTATACCGCCTATTTGAGCTGGCAAATATTCGCGAGAAAAGTTAAGGAGCGTGTCTAAAGCAAGCATTAACGTGTCTTCGTCTCCGTCACAGTCTCTTCGCTTAGCAGAGTGCCAAATAGGATGAGCATAACACACGCTCAAACTTGTAAAACCAATTATTCTTCCTAAAATGCCAACAGAAGTGTGAGGGGCTAAACCTACAACAATATGCCCCAAAAGGTCTTCAATTTTCTTAACATTATAATAGGGCCGTAGCCTATACACTTTTTCTAACAGTTCATCAAGAAAGTTTGCGACGCGGACAAAATATTGAGCGCATTTTACGGGAATAATAACGTCTTGAATTTTTAATTCGCAAACTTGGTCTTCATGTGTCAAAGATTTACCGTCAATGTCGTGGGTATAACCAAGCTTTGCAAGGTTTTCAATGGAAACGCCGATTTCTGACGGTTTAAAATGGGTTAAAGGAGCATTTGTAGCGTCAAAACGGATGGTGCCATCCTTATACACAGACAAATTGTATTTTGCACGTAAAACGCCTTTTTCCAGAATCTCCGGAATCTTCTTTTCGTTCGTTAAACCTTTAACGCCCTTCAAGAGTTTAGGAGAGGAAACGTCCAACTTTTGGCATGCCTTACCAAGCATTTCTTTAAAGTTTACAAGCTGCCTTTGGTAGTAAACAACCGGCACCTTGCAGATTGGGCATACATTTTCACTGTTTAGGATTCGCCCGCATCGAGGGCAAACTTTCTCAAAAACCGTTTCAGAACCACAAGCGGGACATTTAACGCTAAAAGTAACAGTATCGCAGTTGGGACATTTACGTTTAACAATTTCTACAAAAATCCTCTCTTTCTTAGCTGCCTCCATAATATCCCTATGAGAACCACCAGCCAAACCAACAGGAAATAAAACATGAACCAAAGGCTTCATTTCACGCCTTTTAGCTTTTTCCGGTCTACCCATACGCGCACCCACAAGAGTTGGCGCCTTTTCTTTAATTCCCACACCAGAAAGCGAACTAATAGCCTCTAAAAAAGAAGAAACTGAGGAAAAGTCAACATTCGTCTCGCGTCCATATCCTAAGGAAAACGCGAAAGCCCCAGCATCATCGCCTTCAACAACAATTTTTCCATCAACTATACTGTGGGGCAAACATATCGCTTCTAAAGTCTCTTTCACCTCCGCCACAAAGTCCCCAACAATCCTGAAGGCAATACCATCATCCACCGATAATTCTGCGCTATCCAGCCATTTTCTTAACAATTCCAAATCGTCTATTGCCTTGAGGTGAGACCAGAAAAAGGTATAAGATGGGTGAAGTGGAATATGCAAAAGTGAAGACAGCGTTATAGCTTCTTTAAGGCTTGGCTTGTAAACAAACGGGTTCTCCAAAAATTTCTCCAACTTTTCAACTTGAATTTGTGTTGCTTCAGCCGCCTTTGAAGGCTTCCCATCAAACTTTTCAAAAATGCTTTTTCTTAGATCTTCAGCCCACCACTCTTCTACATACCCAGAAGGTGAAAGAGGTTTACTATTGTAAAGAAAATCTCCAAAACTAATCAAAATATCGCCCAGAAACAAAATCTTCTCTATACTGTCCTTTAGCCCGCTAAAATTTCCCACAGACACACGAACCACAGACCCATTCTTCAAACGAACGATAGGAGGCTCCAAACTATCAACAGGAACCACTATCCCACCTTTCCCGGGAAGCTCTAAACGTAACTGTGTGCCAGCCGCCACAAAGCCTTGAAGCACAAGCATAGTGGCTGGATGAATACCTACGGCAGCCAAACCCGTGTTTCTGGCTCTGCCATAACGTAGACGGAAGCCTCCACGTCTTGATGGAAAAGAGAATATTGGGCGTCCGGCGATAACTTCATCCATAAAGCCGGCAGATTTTTGGGCGGATTTTTGGCGGAACTCTTTAAGCCAATCCCACCCCTGAATCTTAAGCCTTTCAATTATTGCATAAACTTTTGGTGCACGTCCCACAACTCCGTCATTTACAACTCGAAGAGCTCCGCCTCTGACACGGTTAGTTTCAATTCTTGGCAGATTTCTATAAGAAGAAACCTCCACTGGGTCTGATTCTGTGCCAGTAACCTCTACAGGAAGCCATTCAAGAGTCCTTCTAAGTTCCTCATCTGAAATGTGATATTGAAAACGCCCAACAGCGCGCTCATAAAGTCGCATCTCCTCAATAAAACGTGAAATCTCTTCTTCTGTAGGTTTGTAACGGTCAAGTCCCAGTAACCGCCTAACAAAGTCACCCACAACCAAAGTTAAAGCTTGGTCTGTGCCTCCCGCTGACCTTATGGGACCAGCAAAATAAATGGCGAGATATCGCGTTCTGTCACGGTTGGTTTTGATTTTTACTTTGGCTACTCCTTGAAGCGGGGCGGCGGTAAGCCCTTCAGTTAAAATGGCAAGAGACGTACGTATGGCTTGTTCCGCAGCCTTTTCATCTTCCATGTGGCCGAATTTGCCGTAAACAATTTCTTCTGCTATTTTGAAAGCCAGCTCTTCTCTTGAAAGTTTCCCACTCAATTCTCTAATACTATGTGCAACGCCTTTAGGCCCCACAAGACCTTCAACCAAATCTGCAAGGTCCTTCGCAATTCTACACTCGATTGTCAGCACAGGATCAAAACCCTTCTTCCTTGCCTCTTCGCCTAGGGCATATAATTGCTCAAGGCTCTTTTCCAGAGAGTCCACGTATCGGTGATAAGTTTCGCTCATGTTATTGTTGCTCAATTTCCCCTGTCCCGCATACTCTTTTCGCAGGTTATGGTTTATTTTAATTTTGTAACATGAAAAAATAAAAACGCAACAAATGACTAAAGATTATTCCGTGTGAATTCTACATAAAAATATAGTAGGCCATTTCTCCTTTGAACGCCCAACCGCCTTATGGTAAGCCTCGCTGGCAATTCTACTTCTTTTATTAACACAGTCTTTGCAACGGGGATGCCTCAAATCTGAAGGCCCATCGCAAACACCACAGTTTAAAATTAAAACTTCGCCCAACCCTCTCAAAGTTGTCCAAGCATATTCATGCTCATCGTATTGAGGCTCAAAATCAGGCCAAACATCATAAACTTTATCGTTGCCCAAAGCTCTTTTCAAGGCATTAAAATAGTTTTCAAAGCACGTCACACAATCACAGCCTGTCGCTTTTTATACCCTTAATAATTTCTGAAACCTTATCTTCAACTTTGGTGTTTTCAACAATGTTTCCAGTAACGATAATATGTGCTCCGGCAGCCACAGCAGTTAACGCTTGTTTTCTAGTTTTTATGCCACCCCCAACAATCAAAGGCACATCAATGTAGTTTTTGACAACACTAATCATTTCGGCAGGAACAGGTTTTTTAGCTCCAGAACCAGCCTCTAAATAGATAAAACGCATGCCCAGATACTGCCCAGCTAGAGCGTGAGCCGCGGCAAGTTCTGGCTTATTATAAGGTATCGGAACTGCTCTACCCACAATACCCGCAGTGCCACCATCACCCACAATAATGTAGCCCATGGGGATTGGTTCTAAACGATACTTTTTAACAATAGGGGCACCCAAAATTTGAGCGCCAACCAAGAAATAGGGGTCAACCGAATTTAAAAGGGACATAAACCATATGGCATCGGCATAACGGCTTATACCAGTAACATTATTGGGAAAAAGTATCACTGGAAGCTTTGCTGTGCGCTTAACAACCTTAACAACATCATCTAAATGTTTTGTTGAAACAAAAGTGGAGCCGCCAATCATTATAGCTGCGGTTCCACTCTGCTTGGCTTTTGCAGCAATAGCAGAAGCTTGGGGAGAAGTTACCTTTTCAGGGTCTATAAGCGTGATATGAATAGAACGTTCATTCTTTATCTTCTCAAGAAGGTATTTTTCAACACGCCCAACCATTAAAGGCTCCAACCCTAATTTAAATACTTCCAGACTGAGGCGCAGAAACTTTTCTAAAGCTTGCATAAAACTTGTCTGTAAACATACAGTAAACGTCAACTTCGCTTTGGACGGGCTTAATAGAAAATTCGGCTTTAACGCCGCAACTGCCACAGCCTACAACTGCACGTTCTTCCTCTTTAAAAATCTCCACTCTAACGGCTTCCTTTCCACATTTTGGGCAAGAGAAGAATTTAGGTAAACGCTTCTTGGGAATGCGAACAACCTTTCTTCTTCTTCGCCCCATACTCTCTATTCCTTCTACATCCTAAATGTAGGAACACACCAATATTTTATATTTGCCCTTAAATACCCCTATTACCCCATAAAAAATGAGGCAAAAAAATGCAGTTAACCCGTTCAGTTCTAGATATGGACTGGAAAGAAGTCACATCCAAAATCACGCGTTTCATCAAAGACTACATCTCCAAAACAAGGGTAAAGGGGATAGTTCTAGGGATGTCAGGGGGGGTCGACAGCTCCACCACAGCCGCTCTTTCAGCATCAGCAATTGGCGGTGATAAAGTTTTAGGGCTAATCTTGCCTGAAAAAGAAACTTATAATAAGAAGGATGTTGAACACGCACAAGTTGTCGCAGAAAAATTCGGCATAAAAAAACAAACCGTGGATATTACGCCCACACTAGAAAGTTTCTACAATTTCATACCAGCATTTGACCCAACAGACAACATTTGTAAAGGTAACATCAAAGCAAGAACAAGGATGATTTATATTTACTATTACGCAAATAAATTCAACATGATTGTATGTGGAAGTTCAGACAAATCTGAAACAATGATGGGATATTTCACAAAATGGGGAGACGTGGCAGCAGACATATACCCAATAATGGATTTATACAAAACTCAAGTGCAAAAACTTGCAGGGCACATAGGTATCCCAGACGAAATAGTGGAAAAGCCGCCATCACCAAACTTATGGCAAGGGCAATCTGCAGAAAAGGAACTTGGCATAAAATATGAAACCCTTGACTTAATTCTTTACGGCCTTGAACATTTCATGAACCCTCAAGAAATAGCAGACAGTTTAAAAGTAAGTGAAGGATTGGTGAATAAGATAAAACAAAGGTGGCTTTTAACAGAACATAAAAGGCGAGCTTTATTAGCGCCAAAACTTGAATATCGGACAGTGGGGGCAGATTTTAGACTGCCACGCGACCTACTATTAAGGTGAATTATTAATGAGAAAAAAATTCAAAATATCCCTAGCACAAATAAACTGTAAAAGGGCAGACAAAAAAGAAAATTTAAAGAAAATAGAAAACTTTGTGAAAAAAGCCAAGAAACAATCAGCCAACCTTGTAGTTTTCCCAGAACTTTCTTTAACAGGCTATGTTGTCAGAGACCAAATTTACGAATTGGCAGAAACAATACCGGGACCCTCCACTCAAGCCGTAGAGAAAATATCTGAAAAAACCCAAATGCACATTGTTTTTGGGATGCCCGAACTAAGCGAAAAAACCAAAGCAACAATCTATAACACGGCAGTTTTAGTGGGGCCGAAAGGATACATTGGAAAATATCGAAAAATGTATCTCCCAACACACAGTGTGTTCGAAGAAAAAAGATATTTCCGCCCTGGATACCAACCTGCGGTCTTCGACACAGAGCTTGGAAAAATAGGCTTAATCATATGCTATGACATTTTCTTTCCCGAAGTCAGCCGTTTGACAAGACTGAAAGGAGCGCAGCTTATAGTTTGCATATCTGCTTCACCCGGAGTTCGCAAAACCTTCTTTGAAATTCTAACAGCCGCAAGAGCCATTGAAAACACGGCTTTTCTAGCATACGTAAACCTTGTGGGCATCGAAAACGGCCTACAATTCTGGGGAGGAAGCCGCCTTATCGCACCTAACGGGAAGACACTTGTTAAAGCAAAGTATGACGAAGAAGACCTTGTGACATGTGATGTAAACTACAGCGACATAAAATCCATCGAAATTTTTGTTCCCACACTAAAAGACCTACGCCCAGAACTTTTTGATGAATTAAGGAAAAATGCCGAAAGCATATAGAGGCTAGTGGCTATGAAAGCTTTTTAACGGCTTTTTCGATACGATTTAATGCTTCTTCCAATTCCTTATAGGCTGCAGCATAAGAAATTCTAAGATAGCCCTCGCCATAATCACCAAAGGCAGAACCAGGAACTGTGATAACTTTTGCTTCTTTCGCTAAAAACTCTGCAAATTGCTCAGAAGACATGCCAAACGCTTTTATGTTTGGGAATGCGTAGAAGGCTCCTTTCGGAAGTAGACATTGAAAACCTTCAATTTCATTAAGCCTTTTATGAACGAAACGTCGTCGTCTATCGAATTCTTGCACCATGCTTTCAACAAAATCTTGAGGGCCCTTTAAGGCGGCTAAGGCTGTGTGTTGCGCTAACGTATCCACACAAGCCACAGTATATTGGTGAGCAAGCCAAAGAGAGGAAATAAGCTCCTTAGGCCCGTAAACATATCCTACTCTTAAACCTGTCATTGCATAGGTTTTGGAAAAAGAGTTAACCACCAATGTGCGTTCCCGCATCCCAGGAAAAGTTGCAAGACAATAATGTTTAGCATCATCATAAACTATTTTCTCGTAAACTTCGTCAGAAATCACAATCATGTCACGTTCAACAGCAATCTTCGCTAAAGAAGCCACTTCATCATAAGAAAGCACAGCCCCTGTGGGATTATTGGGAAAATTCAGTATCATCACACGTGACTTCTCTGTGATAAGTGACATCACATCCTCAACAGAAGGCCTAAATTCATTCTGCTCCAACAAAGGAAAATGAATAGGCACTCCCCTAGCTAAGAACACTCCTGGCTCATAGCATACAAACCCTGGATCGGAAATAAGAACTTCTTCACCAGGATTTACTAGACTAAAAAGCGCCAAAAAAACAGCTTCTGTGCCGCCAACTGTTATTAAAATTTCAGAGTCCGGATCATAATTAAGGCCGTATTCGCGATACGCTTTCTGTGCCAAAGCTTCTCTAAGCTCTTGAATACCGTTGGTTGGCGCATAATGTGTTTTTCCTTCTTTTGCTGCTTGCAGTCCGCTTTGTAAAGCATGTTCTGGAGGTGTAAAATCGGGTTCTCCTACACTTAAATTAATATTTTCAGGTGTTTTTTGAGCTAAACTAAAAAATCGGCGAATTCCAGAGGGCTTTACTTTTTTTAGGCGTTCCGCAGGCTTAATGTTTGAACCCAATGGATTTTTACCTCAGTATGCATTGTTATCCTTTGCATAAAATGTTTACGTTAGAAAAACTATAAAAGTGATGGCAAAATGGTTACTTTTAATAGAACCCGTATACAAAATCGTATCCAGTAGCCATAACGAGGAAGGTGACAGAATTTGAAGCTAAAAGAAAGCGTTCAAACATGGCTTTTAACCTCCTTAAACGACCCTATTGTAAAAATACTGGCTAAAAAAAGCCATTTAACAAAAACACAGCTAGAAACATTACTTATTGACGTTTTATCCGAAAATATCACCAGAAAACCACTAAAATACGATGAAAAAGCAAGACTAAGGCTAACAAAGGCGAAAATAAGCCGCGGTGCCTTTAATAGGACACTAAAACAAGCAAAAGAAAACATTGTAAAATCTGTCTACACAATCCTTCTTTTAGGATACTTAGGCGTTTTTGAGAGCACAACTCTTGACCCATATTTAGAAATAGCCAACAAGTTAAAGGAATACTTAGACGCATATAAAATACTAGCAAACAAAGGCCTACATGAAGATAGCCAGCTAAAATTCATAGAAATATTAAGAGAAGAGCTTGAAACACGGCTAAAAAAGCTATCAAATCCATCGGAAGGCTTCTTGTGATGTCACAAGTCACAAAAATTAACACACTAGTACGTACAATAGCCCACATGTGCTTTTGAAATAGGTATAAAAAAGCTCTAATTCTGCAAAAAAGCTCCAAAAAAGCCTTTTTATCAGGGTCTCTTAAGATATAAGTATTTGTTTTCCATTGTGATGTGTGATATCATAGATGCCCATTCCTTATCTTCCACCATAATCTTTAAATGTAAACCCAAAGAAAATGTGATGTGTGATGTAACATAATAGATCACGTCTAATCACATCTAAATCACGAAAGGTGAGTGTATGGTTGAGATATTGTTAATCCTTACAGGTGTTTTAGCTGTTGTAACGGTAAGTGCTGCGTTTGAATATTATAGGCAGCTTCGCCATGTTAAAGAAGAATATGAAAAAGCAAGAGACATCCTTAAGGATATTATTTTAAGTTTTAACAGGCAGCTTAGGCAGGAAACAGAAAAGGTTGAAATTGTTGCATACAAGTTAGAGGCTATTTCAGCTAAGAGTGAAAGCGCTTTGGAGAAGATGGCAGGTGTT